>CAIYBH010000370.1 GCA_903924405.1 uncultured Planctomycetaceae bacterium
AAAGTAGAATGTCCCCTTTTTATTCTCTAGGCGATAATCTGATCAATCGGAGTTCCATAGTCCATTTCCAGACGCTTGCGGCCGGGGAGTTCCAGTCTGCGGGGGTCCATGCCCAGCAGTTTGTACACGGTGGCGTGCAGGTCGGTGACGTAATGCGGATGCTCCACGGCGTGAAAGCCCAGTTCGTCCGTGGCCCCGTGGATTCCGGGCCGGATACCTGCGCCGGCGAGCCACACCGTAAAGCCGTGCGGATGATGATCCCGGCCTGTGGCCGATTTGTTGAACATGCCGTACTCAACACCAGGCGTTCGGCCAAATTCCGTGGTGAAGACTACCAGCGTGTCGTCAAACATGTCCCGCCGTTTCAAATCCTTCAGCAATCCGGCCACAGGCTTGTCAATGCGTTCACAGGATCTGGAATGATTCTTTTTCAGTTCACTGTGCGAATCCCATTCGCCATAGTCGCTGAGATAGACCAGCGTGTAACGCACGCCGCGTTCGGCCAGGCGACGAGCGGCCAGACATCGCTGCCCGTACACGGCCGTTGTGGGATTATCAATCCCGTACAATTTCTGCGTCTCCTGCGTTTCTTCGGCAAGGTTCAGTGTTTCCGGGACGGACTGCTGCATGCGAAAGGCGAGCTCGTAGGAATTGATGCGTGCCTGAAGCTGGGCATCCCCGGGGAATTCATCCGCTGTCATGCGATTCAGTGTCTGCAGAAATTCAAATTCTCCCCGCTGCTCCACTGCACTGACTGTGGCCTGCCTGCGTCCAAACGACAGCGGATTCGCCGGGTCGAGGTGGAGTTGCACGCCGCCGTATGTGGGGCCCAAATAGTGTGCGTCGAAGTTTTCCTTCACACGCGGATCGCGAAACTCACCCAGAAACACAAACTGCGGCAGGTTTTCATTCAGCGTTCCCAGCCCGTAATGAATCCATGAGCCGATCACGGGTTCAGGGGTGTCCAGTTTGTGACGTCCGGTGTGCATTTGAAATTCTGCGGCATGATCGTTGTCGGTGGTCCACATGGATCTCACAACGGCCAGATCGTCAGCACACGTACTTAAATGCGGCAGCCAGTCGCTGACATCCAGCCCGGTCTGGCCGTACTTTCGCGAACCCACCTGCAGGGGAAAGATTCGAGAGTGCAGTTCACGCTCGATGCCCACAACGGATCGGGATCTCTCCAGATAGACCGGCAGCTTCTGAGGATTCGGCAGCGTGGTTTCGTCGTAGGTTTTTCCGCTGAAGGTGTTGAGCAGGGGTTTGGGATCAAAGGTTTCCATGTGACTGACGCCTCCTGACAGGAAGATCCAGATCACATTTTTCGCCTTCGCCGGAAAATTTGCACGGCCATCGGGCCGTCCATGCGCGACGGTATCTGCAGCTGCGATCCGTCCGTCACTGTGCAGCATGGAATTCAGGACAATGCCGCCAAACCCCAGCCCGGCATTGCCGAGAAATCCGCGGCGAGTTCGGCCACAGAAAGTAGAATGCTGTCGTGCCATCGGAATTACCTCACCGTCACAAAATCATTATGATTCATCAACGCATGGACCAGGTTCTCCCGGGCTCGCGTGTCCGGCTCACTGACACTGTCGGCACCCGCAGCGGCCTGTCCGGCTTCCGCCAGTCGCTTTGACTGTGTCTGCAGAAAATCGATGGACGCCTGCAGCTCCTGAGGGGTCGGGTACCGATTCAGAATCTGCAGAAAACTCAGTTGCACAAATCGAGACGCTGGTTCGGCGGTCGACAGGGAACGTTGCCAGAGTTTGCCGGCGAGTGCGCGGCTGAGCGTTCCGGTTAATTCACTGTTGGTCAGGGCCAGTGCCTGCTGTGGCTGAACAGAGGATGTTCGGCGATAACAGTCACAGGCGTTGGCGGCGTCAAACAGTTCCAGAAACTCCATTTTTTCTTCGCCATGATGGGCGAAGTACAGGCTGCGACGGCGGGATTTCAGGCCTTCCCGATGATCGATCTCCGGGCCGCCCAGGGTTGTGTCCAGTTCGCCAGCGGCCGCCAGCAGACTGTCCCGGACGACTTCGGCCTGCATCCGCGATTCGGGAAACTTCCAGAGCAGACGATTGTCCGGATCCCGCGATTCTGAGTCCCGTTGTTCCGGCGTTAATGGCCCGGCGGAACGGCGCTGCAGACTGGTGAGTTGATAGAACTGACTTGTGACAATCAGTCGGTGCAGATGTTTCATGGACCAGCCATGTTCCATCAATTCGACCGCCAGCCAGTCCAGCAATTCCGGATGAGTCGGACGGCTTCCGTTGCGTCCGAAGTCATGTGTGGTCTCGACGAACGCCTGTCCCGTGTGCCGCAGCCAGATGTGGTTGACAGCAACTCGTGCCGTGAGTGGATTTCGTTCATCCGCAATCCAGCTGGCCAGAACAGAACGTCGACCGGAACTTTCCTGCAAATACTTTGGAGACAGCGGCGTGTACTCAGTGGTTTCGGCTGCCGGAGCGGTCTGGGCGGCGGTCAGTGCGCCGCTTGCGGTGGTTTGCTGTGTCTTTGCGTTCTGCAGATCCTTTGCCGCTAATTCCACGGCGGCTGTGTCTAATGCCTTTTCGCCGGCAAACAGTCGTAATTCCGCGTCCGCGACTGCGCAGTCCGCTGCGGTCAGACGGGCGTGGGCCCCCGCGACGGCCGCGTTCCGCTCAGCATGGATGGCGCCTTCGATCACAGCTTGCACGGCCGGTTCTGCTTTTCTGTCTTCTGCAAGACGACCGGTGGAGTAACGCAGATCGTCGGCGTTGATGCGGCACTGCAGGCTCTGAAGTTCCGCTTCGGCCGCTTTCAGTCGCAGCTCCGCGGCTTCCACGCGAAGTTGCGGTAACCGCAGGGCATGGCGAGCGGCTGTCAGTCGGGTCGCCGCGTCTTTCACCTGCGGATTCAGGGAGATCGCCGATGTCACCAGGGACGTTGCCGGGGCCTGGCAGAAGCTGGTTGGCATCCACGGAGCACTTCCCGGCGTGACAGGCGCCAGGACAATTTCCTGACCGTCATTCAGCAGCAGCGATTCAAAGTCGAACGTCAGCAGAGCCGTGCCGTCGGCTTTGGAAAATGTCAACGCGTCGTAGATGGCTTCCGTTCCCGGTCGGGCATCAATGAACAATCCCCGTTTGCCATTGGCCACCGGACTCCAGCCATTCGTTGCGGCCGGAACTCTGTCGACCAGGACCTTGTGATCGGACAGGGACTTTACCGTCAGCAGAAACCGATTGTGTGCGAGGTCGAGCGACATGATCACTTGAAAGGTCTGCTGTCCCGCGGCCAGATCGTACCTTCCGGCCGTGAACTCCTGAAAAGTTCCTGGCTGATAGGTTCGAATATTTCCGCCTTCGAACCCGACATACCCGCCAGTGGCTCCCCTGGCGATGTCCAGGCCCAGTTGCAGATTCGTGTGGGCGTCCTTCACAATCTTCAGCAGAAACGACACGGTGCCGTCGTCTCCGAGGGAATCAATCCCGGGAAGACTGTGCGACAGGGCTCTGCGGCCGGATTTGGCATCAAAGACCAGCGACTGAGTTCCCTGAAGGATACTGGTCCTGGCTGTCACGAGGTTTGTCTGCACCAGTGCGAGAGCCTTGTTCCGGGCTGATTGGAAGGCGTCGGTGGCCGCCTGAAGTTCCTGAAGCAATTCAGGTGGTTCAGCGGCAAGGGACTGTCGCGTGGTTTCGAGGGCTTTCGTGGCGGCGAGGCGTTCGGCTTCACGGCGACTTCGTTCTTCTTCGCGGACGAAGGGCTTCATTCCGGGATAGGCGGCCGTGATGGGCAGCAGCAGCCGGCTGGTCTGAAGGGAATCGCCCTGCAGGATCGCCGGGGCCCCGGGTTTCACGGGCGGTTTGCCTTCGATTTTCAGTCGGGAATCGCCCTTTGAAAACTGGAATGTTTCAGCGTCCAGATATTCATCAAACACACGAACCATTCCG
>CAIYBH010000371.1 GCA_903924405.1 uncultured Planctomycetaceae bacterium
GCGGCAGAAAAGGGGTCAGGTACCAATAGCCAAATGGCCCGAAGGGTGCTCCGCACTATTGGTACCTGACCCCTTTTCTGCCGCCCCTTTTCTGCCGCCGCACTATTGGTACCGGACCCCTTTTCTGCCGTCCCGCGAGGCAATGCCGTCCCGGTGAATCATCCAGCTCAGCATTTCCAGCAGACGCGGTGCCTTCCCCTGACGAAGAATTCCCACTCGATAAATTCTTGCGGCTGCCAGAATACCCACCGTCGTGCCGACAATCATCAGCACAAAACTGGCGATCGTCTGCCAGACCGGAATCGTCGCCCCGGTCGCCATTCGCAGTGTCATCATCATCGGTGTTGACGGCGGAAAGAAACTCATCACCGTCGCCAGAGTACTATTCGGTTCTCGCACCACGTTAAACCAGATGAACAGAGGCAACATGATGACCATCCACACCGGCATCAACAGACTCTGCGCTTCGCGCAACTGACTGACACTGGCTGCAATTGCCATGAACACCGAACTGAACAACAGCACCGCCAGCAACTGATACACAATAAACCACGGCAGAATATGCCACGGGATGCTGTCGGTGTACCCGTTTCCAATGGCCGCCACGATTCCACCCATCGAATACACACCAAACACCGTCAGTGACCCGGCCACATTCCCGATCAGCTTTCCGGTCATCAACTGATTCGCATTGGCAGCCCCCAGCAGGACTTCCGCGATGCGCAGAGTCTTCTCTTCAAGAACACTCTCCAGCATCGGCTGCGCTGACATCATGACGACCATGAACATCAGCATCATAATCCCCACCGGCAGCAGCAGACTGGTCAGCTCATTGGGTTTTTCCGCACTGGAAATCCGTCCGTTCTGATCCCGAAAATACAACCCGGACGCCTGCACCGGAGATTTACGCTCCACCTCCAGCATCACGGTCGGCAGTACCAGCGGTGAAACCGTTGAGGCCAGTCGATACGCCCGCACGATCTGATTCAAACTGACGTCCGCCCAGCGCTTTGCATCCGACAACGCTGCGTCTTCCGCCACCCAGGTCACTGCCGGCAACTGCAGCTGCTCCGGTGAACGGATCTCGGACAGATTCGGGAGTTCCGCGTCCAGCAGATTCTCAGGGATCTCCACAAATGCGTACAGTTCACCCGCTCGAATGCGTTCAGAGAGCGCCAATCGCTGCTCATCCCCGAACGATTCCGCGGAGACCTCTTCCAGCAGATAACGATGAATCTCTTCCAGCCCCAGCGCCTCACGCGCATGCTTCTGATCAGAATTCGCCTTGCCGATTTCCTGATGAAACGACGCCATTCTCACGGACGTTTCGTCCACCGACTCCGCCGACTGTTCCGCAAATGCGACCGGCACAACGACGTTCGACTTCGCAGTCGGGGTCGGGCTCACGCCCTCTTCCGGTTCCACCATTTCAGATTTCAACAACCGATTCCGCTGCTCTGCCGCCAGACGAAATGGCTGAAACAGGCGACCAGTTCTGTCGATCACAGCGATTCGCCGATCCTCCGCCTGCTCCATGCCCTGCAACAACTTCGGCAGCCAGGCCCCGCCCAGCATCAGCACAGGCATCATCGCCATGCCGATCATGAACGCTTTGGTGGCCACCATCGCCTGATATTCACGCCAAGCAATTGTCAGAATCTTGTTCATGCGTCTCTGCCAAACTTCCCCACACTCTCAGCAGCTCCGATGCTCCCCGGAGACCACCAATCACGCAGACTGAATTCTATTCACACCCGTGTCGCTGCGGCCTCATGCCCGGCACAAAGCGTAGCAACACTTTCCAGCCGGTTTCTCCAGTGACCCCCGTCAGTACCCGCGGATCTTCGGAATTCCGACTTCGCCGTTCGCTCAGGGCCCGGCCGTAATCTTCTCTAAACCAACCATTTACCCTGTATTAATACAGTCATACACTCAATCATCCACCGCAGCCTGATCACTCAATGACTCAGACTGTCGTCCCGCGATCCGCAGAAAAATGCTATGCAGCGATGGCCGCAGCAATTCGAAATGCTCAAGGCGAACCTGCCCCACCAGTCTCTGCAGCAGCTCATCCGCACGCACACCCTCACTCAGCATCACGTGGCAGAATTCTCCGCGGACCTCCACCTGATCAATGCCCGGCAGATTCGCCGGCAGATGACTTCCGGCTTCCATCCGTATCCGGACTTCCCGCGCGGGGTACAACCGCTGAATGTCACCAATGGTGCCGTCCAGCACTTTGTGACCATTGTGAATCATGAAGACCCGCTCACACATGCGTTCCGCCACATCCATCTCATGAGTGGAAAAGATGATGGTGGTCCCGCGTCGACGAACCTCCTGAATCGCCTCCCTCAACAGCTCCAGATTCACCGGATCCAACCCACTGAAGGGCTCATCCAGAATCAACAACTGCGGCCGGGCAACCACCGCCGCAATAAACTGAATCTTCTGTGACATCCCTTTGGACAGTGTTTCAATCCGCCGCTTGTCCCAGGTCTCCGCTCCCAACCGCTCCAGCCACGCGGTGATCTCCGCATCACACTGACGAAAACCCTTCAGCCTCGCGTAGTATTGAAGCAGGTCCCGAACCTTCATCCGCCGATACAGCCCACGCTCCTCCGGAAGATATCCCACTCGATCATCAGCGCAATCTCCCTTGTCGTTGCCCAGCACAACCACACGTCCCTGATCCGGAAAAAAAATCCGCAGGATCATCCGAATGGTGGTTGTTTTTCCCGAGCCATTCGGACCAATAAACCCGTAAATGGACCCGGTCGGAATCGTCAGATCCAGCGAGTCAACAGCCGTCGCGGACCCGAAACGCTTTGTGACCTGTTCAAGTTCCACCGCATATTCCGACATCAGCGTCCCTGTTCCTCTGCTGACACACGCCTGCTATTGAAGCACCGAGCACAATGCTCCCGATCCACACTGATCCGGAGCAACATCAAACAAGTCCGTTTCGGGGAATCACTGCCGCCGCCGCTTATGACTCTGCAAACAGCGTGCAGCTTGTCCACGGATTTCCGGCGCCGCTCCGTTGCCCCGCAGCACTTCGCCGCCTGGTGACTTTTCGCAGCACCATCCCCTGAAAAGGCGAAAACGAATGCGTACTTACCAGCCCGCACCGGGCTCCGGCCGCTACCCCGAGCGCACAGAAATCTGACGCTCTGGTTTACACAAAACGCAGCCGTTGCGACAGTGGATGTTTCAAAAAAGAATCATCCGCCATTCGCAATTCCTGGTCCCGGCTGGTCGCCCCCGAGCTTCACAGGTCACGAACCCTGGCCCCGGAAGACCCGCAGCAAACCGCCTCACACAACTCCAAACGGCAGCCCATCCACCGCCGCTCTCAACCGCGGTGGGACCGTTGCCGCCCGCCGTCCGCACTGTTCAACGGCCACTGAACACCAACGGCATCTTTCATATCCGGTGTCAGACTGCGTGGCTAACTCCGCACTTCTTCACTGCCCCTGTCGGGCCCCCGTGCCGGCACTCGGTGCTTCCTGATCCAGCAGCTGCGCTGCATTTCGCTGATTTCTCAACAGCGTCTCACTCTGAGTGTCATAAAAGTCGGAAATCTGAACAATCGCGGGCCCCAGCAGAAACAGAAACACCGAAGGCATCAACAGCAGTGAGACCGGGAACAGCAACTGAAACGACGCCGCATTCGCGCGGGTATCCGCTCGTTCCTTCAGCGTCGCTCGAATACTCTCGCTGTACTCGCTCAATGACCGTGAAACCGCTGTTCCCGTCGCTTCCGACTGAATCAGCAGCGACGTAAACGAACTGACCTCAGGAGATTCAATTCGCTGGCCAAAACTTTTCAGAGCCGTCGGCAGACTGCTGACCGCTGCCTGACGACTGACAATCACCAGTTCCGAACACAGCGCCGGATGCACAAAATGTAACTCCTGAGCGATGCGTTTCAGCGATTGCTGAATCGTCAACCCCTGACTCACACACATGTTCAGCATGTCCAGAACATCCGGCAACCCGCGTTCAATATCAAACACCCTCGTACCGGCACGCGCCACCACAATCAAAGGAGGCAACGCCCACAGCAGCAGCGGCACCAGCACAAGACTGCCGATAATGTACGGTTCCACCACTGGCGGAACCATAATCAGCAGGATCCCCAGCATCAGCATCGCACCTGCAGCCAGCACAAATCGCAGCGCCGTCAGGTTGATCCACGACGCTCGGGACAGATAACCCGCAGCAACCAGATTCTTTCGCTGCAACGCCTTTCTGGCCTCAGATTCCGGCAGCATCTGGGCCAGAGCCAGTGTTGCTTCGCCAAACACCATATCCTCAACCGGAATCGGCAGCTCTTCCGGTGCCGGCAATGGAGCAACAATGGTCTCTTCCGCAATCAGCCCTCGAAAGTCGCGAAACAATCGACGACTTTCCCACGTGGACGCTGGCCGGCTCTCATGGTCGCTGTTCACTGTTCGCTCTCCGAAAACTCATGCCCACACGTGTTCAGAAAAGGGGTCAGAGGGCAGAAAAGGGGTCAGGTACCAATAGCCAAATGGCCCGAAGGGTGCTCCGCAC
>CAIYBH010000372.1 GCA_903924405.1 uncultured Planctomycetaceae bacterium
CACTTTATTCTGGGGACGCGTGCGATGTCAGCGACTCCTCCGAATATCGAGTCCGCCATGCAGCATTTCGCCCTCACGGCGACTCACAGTCCCGGAATGCCGGGACTCTTGAACAATCTCGCGGACGCGATCTGCGAGCAACCGGATGGCAATCTGGAGCAGGCCCTGTCGTTTGTCAATCAGGCGATAGCGTTTCTGCCGGATCAGCCACGAGTGTTTGACACGCGGGGTAAAATTTATCTGCGTCAGAAGGAATGGCTGAAGGCAGTTGCGGACTTTGAGAAAGCTCTGGCTGACGAAGATTTGAGAATTGTAGCACATGAGCGTCTGGCGGAAGCCTATGAGGGACTGGGGAATGTGTCGCAGGCTGCGTTTCATCGTGGAATGGCGAAAGTCCTGAGGGAGCAGCAGAAGCCGGATGTCGCGTCCGGCGCCGTCCCCACACCACCTCCGGGCGAGTAGTGGCGGTTCGGGCAGTTGTGTTTGCCACGTGAGCATGGGGCGAAGTCTGCGGATTGTCTGGTGGAACCGTGGGAAATTGCTGCGGCGATCGGTACGGATGGCCGGCGGGAGCGGGCGTCGCTTTCAGTCAAAGGCCATCCAGCGGTGTTCATGACCGAAGAAAAGTCAGTGGCGTAAATTCACCCAGGCGTGGGACTCTTCTGCCAGATAGAAAAAAATTGTCCATTTTTTTCGGAAAATCCCTCCCTTGTGGCTCGCTTTTTACCTCGAAACATCTCAATCTGGGTGGTTTAGAGCGACCGGAATCATCCCGAGGGGTAGTTTACTCATGCGGGAGAGTGTGGACTTAGAGGATGAATCGGCGTTTCGGTTTGTGTGAAAAGTCGGGATCTTTCGATCAGCTTTTACTGTGTAAGCAGTCGCCTTGTGCGTTTCTTTTTGTTTGAAGGAGAAATCTATGGTATCCATGTTTAGAGCAGCCGTGTTGGCCTGTGCAGTGGCGATCGCTGCAACGGGTTCGGCCAGCGCTGCACAGTTGTTCATCACCGGGAAGGTGACGGGGCCATCAGCGGACGTCGGCAAGACGTTTTCGCTGCTTGCCATCTACACTCCCACCAGTGCTGCCTCTGCAGTGCTGAATTCGGCGACCCTGATTGTCGATAACCAGACCTGGGCGACCCTGTTGGGTGGTACCAGTCCGGCAATTACTGTCGCGACGACGAAGAATGCGTTCACGATTGCTGGTCAGTTCACGGGTTCTTCGCCCGGCAACGTTGGCGACATCTTCACAAGCCTGTCGCTGAACATCACGTCTTCCACACCGGTAGCCGCTCGTGAAGCGACCCAGGCCAACATCGACGCACTGTTCGCTGATCGTACGTCCGGTCTCGGAACCTTGACTTTGGTTTCCGGTGGCAGCAGTCCATTCGGTGGCCCGATTCTGAACCTCGAAGCCAATCTGCCATCGGCAGTACCAGAGCCAGGCTCACTGCTGGTCCTGGGCGGTCTGGGGTTGTTCGTCGGCCGTCGGATGCTGGCTCGCCGTCAGAACAAGGCCGCTGCTGTCTGATTTGACAGTGGTGTCCTGGCTGACGATTTAGTCATTGAATGGTGGCGGCAAGGGTCAATTTGCCGCCACCGTGTATCCCATCAGGAGGGTGGGAACATTCCCCGGAAATTCTTTTCGGATTGTGCTGTTCGGCAGAAATTTCGGTGCTGTGTCCGGGCCCGGTAACACCCAATCAGCCGTGCAGGTTCTCTCCGGAAAACCGATCAGGATTCCGTTAAATAGCGGTTACACGAGGTAGCTTGCTGGAATGCACCGTTTTCAGGTCTGATGCAGACAGCATCAGAGGTGCCTGGTGATGGTGAGAAGTTTTGAATGATCCTGATCTCTCGTTTGCGGGGCGACTGCTTTTCCCTACAAGCGATCATCTTGATGATCAGACCGAAGGATGACGTCCTTCGGTTTTTTTTTGCGCGGTGCCGAGTGAGCAGGTAGGGCAAGAATCGCTGATTTGGCGATAGGTGTACTCGGCCTTAACTCGGAAAAGTTTGATACTTTGAAAAAGCCTGAACTGCTGAGCCTTCGTTGATTTTCGCCGACATTTTCCCCGGATTCCGGGCTAATTCCCAACTCGGAACTGAAGAGTCAGGCTTGAATCGGGGGCGAGTCCGCGTCAGACTGCAACTTCTGCCGAGGCGACACGTGTATTGCAACGTGGACTTGTGCCCCAGAGTTGACCACCCATTGGTTTAGTGATGCGGTGGGACTTTCTTTGGGCATTTTTTCGTCATGGTTGCGAGTGTTGATGTTGCTCAGTGGCTTGCAAGTCGCGGGTTGGTGATTTCCTGCGGGTAAGGCGAGTTTCGGGACGTTGCCGTTGTGTGCCGTGTTGTACGGACCGTGGGCCAGTCGCGGGCTAAATCTTCCAGCTGATTGTTTACTTCCGGATGTCCACATTTCCTCAGAGAATCCCACCTTATGAGACGTCTGCTTATTTCTTTAGTGATTTTGGCCTTGTCTACCAAAGTGAACGTCCCTGTCACGGCGGAGGAGATCGTCCGCTGGGAATTTCAGGAGTCAGGGGGTGCATGGACAGCGAGTGGTGACGCGGAGTTGGCAGTGGCTGACGGCCATCTGAAATTGCGGTCGAAGGGAACTGATCCATGGATTTCTGCGCCGGTGGCGGGGCGAGCTGGCCATCATCGACTGACGATTTCGGCAAAGTTCAAGGGAACTGCGGATGTACAGGTATTCTGGACGACAGAAGCGTCTCCGGGAACATCGGAAGAGAAGTCTGTGAAGACGGAGCTGCGTGGATCGGAGAAGGAGTTTCGAGCGGCGAGATTGTGGTTCAGCACGGATTCTCCGGTGACGTCACTGCGGATTGACCCGATGAGTCGGGGCGGTGTGATGGAGATTGAGAGCATCGTCCTGACGGATGACGCCCCTCCGCAGCCCGAGGCGACGCCGGTTGGTGACTTGAGGATCGCGGCCGGCTTTAAGGCCGAGCTGCTGTATTCTGTGCCGGGCGACACGATGGGATCGTGGGTCTGTATGACGACTGATCCGAAGGGGCGTCTGATTGTTTCTGACCAGTACGGCAAGTTGTATCGAGTCACTCCGCCGGCGAAGGGGAGTGCGGATGCGATTCGGATTGAGCCGATCAATGTCGATGTCGGGATGGCGCAGGGGTTATTGTGTGCGTTTGACAGCCTTTACGTGATGACCAACAGTGGTGATGCACCACGTGTGGGACTTCATCGGGTGCGTGACACGGATGGCGACGACCAGTACGACAGCAGTGAGCATCTGCGGACTCTGAAAGGCGGAAATGAGCATGGTCCGCACGCGATTATCCTGTCGAAGGATGGCAAGTCATTGATAGTGGCCTGTGGCAACCATACTGCGCCGACGGAGTTTTCCTCATCGCGTGTCCCAAAAATCTGGGACGAGGATCAGTTGTTGCCGCGGATGTGGGATGCTGGAGGACATGCCGTTGGTGTGATGGCACCGGGCGGCTGGATCGCGAAAGTCACACCGGACGGGAAGGACTGGGAGCTTCTGGGGATGGGCTTCCGGAATGAGTACGACATTGCACTGAATTCTGAAGGTGAACTCTTCACCTATGACGCGGACATGGAGTGGGACGTTGGATCGCCCTGGTATCGTCCGACGCGTGTGAATCACGTCACCAGTGGTTCGGAGTTTGGCTGGCGTTCCGGGACTGGCAAGTGGCCGGAGTATTATCCGGACAGCCTGGGATCCGTTGTGGACATCGGGCCGGGCTCACCGACGGGGATCACGTTTGGCACGGGCGCAGCATTTCCGTCGAAATATCAGCAGTCGCTGTTCATTTCTGACTGGAGTTATGGCGTGATTTACGCGGTGCACATGACACCATCGGGAGCGACCTATACGGGTGAGGCGGAGCGATTTATTTCTGCAGCTCCGCTGCCGGTAACGGACGTGATCATCAACCCGGTGGATCAGTCGATGTACTTCACGATTGGCGGTCGTAAAACGCAGTCGGGGCTGTATCGAGTGACGTATACGGGCGAGGAATCGACAGCGGCGGTGACGGAAGCCACGGAAGTTGGGGCAGCAGATCGAGCGGTTCGTCATCGACTGGAGGCGCTGCATCGCCAAGACAGCACCGCTGTGGAACAGGCGTGGCCATACCTGGGACACGCCGACCGAACCATCCGTTTTGCGGCTCGGACGGCCATTGAGCATCAGCCTGCTGCGGGTTGGGCGGAGCGGGCGTTGCAGGAGAATTCCTCAGCGGATGCGAAGATTACGGCATTGCTGGCATTAGCGCGGTGCGGGGACAAGTCTCTGCAGGTGCCGTTGCTGGAGTCGCTGAGTCAGCTTGATTCCGCTGCATTGAGTGAGCGTCAGTCCCTGGACGCTCTGCGTGTTCTGGGGTTGTGTTTTATCCGCATGGGGCAGCCCACGGACGAGATTGCGTCGCAGGTTGCTGCGGCGTTGAGTCCGATGTATCCGTCGCGCAGTGTGCGGTTGAATCGTGAGTTGTGTCGTCTGCTGGTCTATCTGAATGATTCTGAAGTGGCCGCAAAGACGCTGGCTTTGCAGGCGAAAGCGCCAAGCCAGGAGGAGCAGATTCACTATGCCTACTGCCTGCGGGCGTTGAAGAAAAACTGGACACTGGATCTGCGGAAGCAGTATTTTCAGTGGTTTGTTAACGCGACGACACTGCGTGGAGGAAATTCCTTTTCGGGATTCCTGAAGAACATTCGTCAGGAAGCGATTGACGGATTGACCGAAGAGGAGAAGGTGGCGTTGAAGGACGTGCTGGAGGCTCAGCCAACGGGCGGTCAGCCGCTGGTGGACGCGGCAGCGCGTCCATTGGTTCAGGAGTGGACGGTCAATGAATTCCTCGCGGATGTCGAGGCGGGATTGACAGGACGAAATTTTGAAAACGGTCAGAAGATGTTTCAGGTGACGGCCTGTTACAAGTGCCATCGATTTGCGGGCGATGGAGGGATTGTTGGTCCGGAGCTGACCGCTGTATCCCGGCGTTACAATGCTCGGACCTTGCTGGAGTCGATCATAGAGCCGAGCAAGGTGATCTCGGACCAGTATGAGGCTTCGGTCTTTGTACTGGACAGTGGTCGCAGTGTTGCCGGGCGAGTGGTCAACCTGAACAACGACCGTATCATGGTGAGTGAAAACATGCTGGAGCCCGGGAATCTGACGACGATTCCGCGGGATGAAATTGAGGAGACTCTGGTTTCCAAAGTGTCCATGATGCCAGCTGGTCTGATCAACACGTTGACTCGCGATGAGGTGCTGGACCTTGTTGCCTATCTGCAGTCTGGCGGAGATCCAGACGCAGAAGTTTTCGGCAAGCCACAGAAATCAGCTGCGGCTGTTCAAGCTTCGGAGAAGAAAATGAAAACGGAACTTACGAGCACCGGGCACACGGTGGACTCACTGGACGTAGTCAGGCGAGCGATTGACGGGAACGCCGCGGTGTTGCTGGATGTGCGGGAGCAGGAGGAGTGGAATGATGGGCATCTGGCTCAGGCGAAACTTGTTCCGCTGAGTGGTTTGAAGAACGGTTCTCTGGAATCGGTTCTGGCGGAACTACCTCGTGACAAGCCGGTTTACCTGCATTGTCGATCGGGGCGCCGGGTTCTGGCCTGTGCAGAGTTGTTGCAGGGCAAGGGACTGGACATTCGTCCGTTGAAGGATGGCTACGACGGATTGGTCTCGGCTGGTTTTAAGAAAGCTGACTGAGCAGGGGCTGATCTCAGGTGGTCGATGGCCTGTCGACAGCGGACTGGTTGAAGTGTTGTGTTCCCTTCCTGACCGAATGGTGAGGAAGGGAATTTTTTTGCACTCAGCCGGACCGGGTGGCGACGTGTGTGTGGCGGGCAAGGTTTGGTTCGACCATTTCAGCCATGTTGCTGGAACTCAGTTGGCCTCCGAGGAAGCGGTTGATTCGTTCTGCTGTCGGGGTTCGGTTTATCAGGCAGTCGCGGTACTGGACATAGAGCACCGGAATGCCGCGAATGGCCAGCAGTCTCTGGACCTGGGACAGTTGTGTTTGGAAGAGATCGGCAAGTTTTGATTCGTTGAATTCCTGCGGGGACTGGCCGCGGCGTTGCAGCATCGCCACCTGCGATTTCAGGACTTCATGGACATCGCGGAGCATAAAGATGACTCCGTAATGCAGGTCATTGCGTGAGGGCAGGTGTCTGAGCAGTTGTGCGACGACTTTTACTGCGCGTCCGCGCGCATCGGGAATCCATGAGGAGTCACGAAACAGGCTGGTTGCTCGTTGATCTTCGAAATACCCGCGTTGATTATCGACGTCGGCAGGGCGGTGATTGTCCATAACAGCTGGCAGGCCACCGGCGGTCAGCATCTGCATCATCATGGACGTTCCGGACCGGGGTAGTCCGGAGACGACAACGATCGTCTCTGTGAGGGGCCGCTGGATCTGAGTTGGTGCGAACGGGTCCTGTTCTGCGATGGGGCGTCCGGCATTCAGTGCAAATCGTCGGATGGGCCTGACTTCTTCCTGGTGGAGGTCTCCGGCCTTGATTTTCAGTGAACGATTTCGAGCCTGTTCGGCGCGACGGCGGTAGTCTTCGGCCTTAACGGGGTCATTCAGGCGACGTTCTGTAATCTGGGCGAGTCGATTGAGAGCGGGAGTGTGATCCGGATTGAACAACAGGCACATGCGAAAAGCTTCTGCGGCCTTGAGCGGTTTGCGATTTCGCTGCAGGCAGACACCAAGCAGAAAGTGAGCGTCTGGTGAGGTGAACTGCAATTCGACGGCATCGAGTGAGAAGAAGAGGGCGCGGTTGTTGTCCTGGGTGGCCAGTGCAGAACGGGTGAGTCCAAGCAGGGCCTGCACATTTTCTGAGTCTTTCCGGAGGACCTGTTCGAAGCAAATCGCGGCATCAGCCCATTCTTTGCGCTGCAGTTGGATTTCTCCGCGTTTGAGCAGCAGGAAATTTTCACCTGGGGCAATTTGCAGGGCCTTATCGATATGTGTGAGTGCCTCCTGAAACTGGTGTTCGGCCTGCAGCTGTCCAGCCAGTAGAAACTCGATCGCTGCTGGATTAAAGCGTGCGAGTGACTGCAGCTTCAACATCACCGGGTCTGGTGTGGTGACGTTTCCCTGCGGACGGACTTCCTGTTCGGACTCTAGCTGTTTCAGCTGAGCGCGGGCTTTTTGCGCGGTGAGTTCGCGGTCCTGAATGACTTTGCGAAACAGGGCGCCGGCTTGCTCGGTTCGTCCGAGGCTTTGCAGGGTCTGGGCGAGGACGAGTGAGAAGCGAAATTCTTCCGGGCTCTGCGCGGAAAGTTTTTCCAGCAGGGGCAGGGCATGCAGGTATCGACCGCC
Organism: uncultured Planctomycetaceae bacterium; assembly: GCA_903924405.1. GTDB lineage: Bacteria > Planctomycetota > Planctomycetia > Planctomycetales > Planctomycetaceae > SXXK01. The sequence continues at coordinate 7,347 of CAIYBH010000372.1, forward strand.
GTCGAGATACGCGCGTGCGAGATTGTAGTCCATTTCGCGGATGGTATCGCGGAGGGTTTCCTCGTCCTGTCCGGAGGGTTTCTCGAGATATCCGAGGGCGACGAGACGCGCCACCGCGTGTGCGGAGACCGCCGGGTCAGCGGCGTCCTGTGGATCCAGAGAGCCATCATCGCCGGCGGCGTGGTCCCAGGACGGAATGAAGCGAATGTCGTCGGGATTCTTCAACCCGTTAACGAGTGGTGTCCCATCCATGTCCTCACCGATCGGAAGTCCGAACAGGTGCAGGATTGTAGGGGTGATATCCAGCACGGAGGCGCCATGGAGTCGTTCTCCCCTGCGGACGCCGGGACCGTGCATCACGAGGATTCCCTGCTGTCGGTGCTGCGCTGTCGGCCCTGCTGGTTCGAGAGGAATCAGGCTGTGGCGCATGGCGTCATGCTGGAAGCCGTGATCAGAGACGAGCAGGATGGTGGTGTCGTCTCCGGCAAGATGCATCAGAAAGCCCAGCATCATGTCATGGAATCGATATGCGGCCTCCATCACACCGGAATAAAGTTGAAAGTCGCGGTCACTGACACAATCCATCTTCGGCGGATGAAAATTCATAAATGCGTGGCCGAAATGATCGATCGCGTCGAAATAGACGGCGGTGAAGTCCCACGTCTGCAGCTGCATGAGGGCAGTGACAATGGCCTGAACACTGGCGGCTTCCGCGATTGTTTTCAGCAAGTGTTCCGGTCGAGGATCTCTACGGATATCAATCGTCCGGATCTCCGGAACAAACAGAGTGACCACGTCTTCCGTGAGTTCGGTCGGATGGATCCTGAGAGTGGCCAGTTTTTCCGCGAGGTGTGATGGATGCACGGAACCTGGCACGACTGGCCATTCCTGGTCCAGTGGTCGGACTGCCTGTGCGAAGTGATTGGAGACCATGACGCCCTGAATCGGCTCAGCGGGAAAGCTGGGCCACCAGCCGACCACGTTGGATTGGCGATCATTCAGGTTCAGGATGTTCCAGAGGGCGCGAGTGGTTCGCGAGAGGGATGAGACAGGGCGAATACTTCCCGGGCGATGCGGGTCGGGCTCGGTGAATCCGAGGACTCCGTGTTTGTAGGGACGCTTGCCGGTGGCAATGGACGTCCAGAGCATTGGGGAAATCGGAGGATGCAGAGTTGTGAGATTGCCGCGGACGCCTCCGTCAATCAGGCGTTGGAGATTGGGCATTTTGCCCTGCTGCAGCAGAGGATCGATCAGCTTCCAGTCGGCTGCATCCCAGCCGATCAAAAGCACCTTGTTTGTTGGTGCGGTGGCCATTGATGGAATCCCAGAGGGGCCGTGGGGATGTGGATTAGCGCGCAGCGAGGCGGGCAGTTGCGGCGGCGCACGTTTGCACGCATGGCAGTGGCAGGAACGCGGTCCGGCAGCAAACATTGGCGGCTGGCCGGACCGGTGCGTTTCTGATCAGCCTGTCAGCCCTCGGATGCAGCGGGGCCTGCTTCAGTGGCGACATCGGTGCGTCGGCGGCGCAGGCGATAGCAGGTGAGTCCGCCGGCTCCCATGGCCAGCAGAGCGAGCGAAGAGGGCTCAGGCACAGGGGCTGGGCGACCTGCTCCCGGGGCGATGCCACCGACGTCATAGGCCCAGTCATAAACGTGGTAGCTGGTATAATCTGCAGCAATGGGCCCGATGCTTAACCAGCCGTAGTAGTCGGTTGGGGTGCCATTCAGCAGTTGAGTGAAGCGAAATCCGACGTAACCTGGTGCGGAGTCTGAAAATTCACCTGCCGAGACGCCATTGGCGGTGCTGTTGACCATAAACAGCAGCCCGAAGGGGGCCTCGAACCCAAAGTCACCACTTCCGATCGAGTTGTTGGTCGGAAAGTTTTTCAGTCCGTAGGCCGGATCACCAACGCTGTTGGATCCGATGAACGTGCCTGTGGCCGCCATTCGCGTTGTGCCGCTGGAGGCCGTGGAAATACAGGCCGAGTAGGGCTGATTGTTTGCGCTGGAGAAGGCCAGCAAAAAGCTGAAGACCCCAGCGTCGCCGAGGGTTGCATTCAGTGGGAACTCTTTGACGACGTCCTGATCGATGACACCATAAACAACTTCGGCATCGGCAGTGCCGTTACCGAGGAGCCACGCTCCGCAGGCACTGAGGTAAGCTGTGATGCGCGAATCGATCGCCGTCTTAAATGCTGTTCGAACAGACTTCATGAAATCAGACTCCGGAAAACAATTCACGCTGGAGATCGGGGACGCGCACGTCGAGTGCTGTCGGCAAACCCACCATTGTGAACCAAGGCACGGTTGAAAAATCACGAGAGGAAAATGAGTTTGTCGCGCAACGGACTGGTTTTTCCGATGGCGACGATCACCCGTTGTGCCGTACCGGGATGCGGTTATGGGCGGTTGTCCGACCTGACCTGAGTCATCCCTGTGCCACCTCATCCTGCGGGCGGCTTTCACTGAGTAACGGCTGTAGTTCGCTCTGCTGGTGAGCGAAGCGAACTGCTGGCAGCCCCTGAGAATTGCATGCGATTCAACATGGGCTGACGGAGGGCAACGTAGGTTCCAGATGGTGCGTGTGCAAATTTTGTCCAGCATCAAAATGGGGGTTTTCCCGGTCTTCCGGAGGTTCTGGGGATCCTGCGCGAAGGTCAGATTTGTTGCGATGTGTTACTAGTCGATGATGAATTTCATCATCCGGGTGCGGACCACGTTTCCAAAGTACCTCAACCACGGTCATGGTCAGCCTCTGTCCTGAAAAAATGTCTCATTGGGGCCACACTTGTTGTTGCCGTTAGGCAACACCGTTGGTGTGAGACCATTTGGAGGCTAACGCGACGGCTGACCCGTGTTCTGCAGTTGGAATGTTGGAAGCGAAATGGTGGAAGACCGGAAAATCCCGGGTGTTAGTCGTTGACTTCGCCCAGCCGTGCTTTTTTGACTGCAGCTGCTAACGCCAGGAAACTCGTTTCAGCAGTGGACAACGCTGCTATTCGCAGAGTGGGCTCCGTTTCCCGATCCTGTTCAGAAGTGCAGGGCTCGGTCCATCGTGTCACGTGATGTCCACAGCAACTCGTTTATGCAGGCATGCTGAGGCGATTCAGAAAGCGGGGCACGAATGGAGCCGCACGAATGGAGCCGTCAGATCGAGGTTGGGGCGGATGTCTGAAAACAAACAGTCCGGGACAGGGAGTCTGAAGTCGAAATGCCAGACGGTGCGAAAAATCGACGAGAATTCGGTGTACGGAGTGATTCATTCACTGCAGACGTGGAAGACCGGGCACGAGGCCCCGCGTTTTCTGCCGAATCCGAGTCAGGGTGGGCGAGTGTTATGCCTTCTGTGACGACTGCAACTCTTGTCGGAGGACTGCCTTTCGCATCAGTCCACGCACCTGTGACATACAACGGAATTCTACTGAATTGCTGTGCTGGCGACGTCGATCCACAGTGGCGAAGGAGGGTTTTTATGCTGGTACTATCAAGGCAGAGTGACGAGACGATCATCATCGGCGATAATATTCGGGTGACAATCGTTGAGGTACGTGGTGATAAGGTTCGGATTGGCATCGATGCACCGCGGGATGTGACGGTTCATCGCCAGGAGATCTACGACGCGATTCGCCGAGATTCCCAGGACGGCGTGAAAGTCGTTTGAGCGGGGACGGCGAAATTCAGCGCGAATGGCCTTCGACAGATCCGTCTGTCAGAGGCCATTCGCGTTTTTATGCGCTGAGCGGATGTGCGACGGTGGCTGTTGTGGACTTCGAAGGGAGGCGTCCTCGTCTGACTGAAGGCTGAATGTCCGGCGGCGACGTGCAGCGGTGAGACCTGTGCTGGAGTTGTGTTGTGTCGCTGGTACACTGCGGGTTTGCTGCGTCGCCGACAATTCTCTTTTCCGGGCTGTGCCATGAGATTCAGGAAGACTGCGTATGAAGTTTTTCCCTCGGTTTGCGGGCATTTCGGTGCGGAATGGCGGCGAGGCTTTCTGCGATTGGTTCAATCCGCGACTTGCTGTGGATTTCGGTTGTGTTTGGCGTCAGTTGCGATCTGTTTTCCCTCAGGTTTTAAGGCGAGCGGGGCAGATCTGGTTGTCAGCACGATCGTTGGCGACGGGACGCCGTTGCCGTTGCAGATGGAGGGCCCTGCGACAAGAGTTGCCTGTGCGCAGCCGTTTGGGCTGACGACTGGCCCGGACGGGGCGCTCTACGTCTGTGAAGTGGGGGCGCATGTCATCCGCCGAGTGGACGTAACGACAGGTCAGTCGCGGGTTGTGGCTGGAACCGGAGTGGCCGGTTACGCCGGCGATGGTGGAATGGCAACGTCTGCGCAGCTGAACGAGCCATACGAAATTCGTTTCGATACCCGGGGAAATCTGCTGTTTGTGGAAATGCAGAATCATGTGGTTCGACGAGTGGAGTCTGGCACTGGCGTGATTTCGACGGTTGCGGGATGTGGTGAGCCGGGATTTTCGGGGGATGGTGGTCCGGCGGTTACCGCGCGTCTTCGTCAACCGCATTCGATTGTCCTGGATGCTGAGGGGTGCCTTTACATTTGCGATATCGGCAATCATCGCATTCGCAGGGTGGACCTGAAATCGGGACTGATTGAAACATTTGCCGGCACCGGGGAGAAGCTGGCAACTCCTGATGGTGCGTCATTGAAGGGAACACCGTTGAACGGTCCGCGAGCGATGGATTTTGATGGTCAGCATGCTCTGTATCTTGCGCTTCGTGAGGGGAATGCGTTGTTTCGTGTGGATCTGCGAACCCTGACCCTGCAGCACCTCGCGGGGACGGGAAAGAATGGTTACTCCGGAGACGGGGGACCTGCGCGAAATGCGCTTCTGTCCGGGCCAAAAGGAGTCGCTGTCAGCAGCACTGGTGATGTGTACTTTGCAGATACAGAAAGTCACACGGTTCGGGTTTATCGAGCTTCGGACAGGACCGTGCAGACTGTGATCGGCGACGGCGTGCGTGGGAACGGTCCTGATGGCCCGGCGGCGTCCTGTCGACTGGATCGTCCGCATGGGGTGTATCTGGATGCTTCGGGCCGCTTGTTTGTCGGCGACAGTAATAATCACCGTGTGCGAGTCCTGCAGACATCTGCTAAACCGGCTCCATGAGACGTCTGAGGCTGGTGGGGCTCTTCGATTTTGCTGCTGAAACGAGGCCTTGCGGGGAAACAGGAATCACCGGGTATCGATTTTTCGCTGAACGCAGCAAAATGCCGTGCCGCAGGCCCGAGGGGCAACCTGTTTTGTGCGGCGACAGTCAGTCAACTGGTCACTGATGATCGCCTGGAGACCCCGGGTTCGAGTGCAACTTCTTCGGCATCCTTTGGGGCGTGAATGGTGCCTTGCACCGATGACGCATGAATGGATTTACCGCGTTGCATTCTGCCTGAGCGAAACCGGGAGGTGGCTGAATGGCGTGGGGTCGTCGGGGAAGGGCGGCGTCAATCGCGGCGGTCGTGTTGTCAGTTCGTCGGAAACACCCAGTCGCAGGCGGGATGTCTCTGCCTGTGCATTGTCTGTTGCGCCGTCATGTGGTGGACGTGTGCCGTTGTCTACCGCCAGTTGAAAGCCGAGGAATGGGAAGGGGGCGTTGCTGTCCATCTGCATGAACGCACCGTCGTAGCGACAGCCGGCGAGAGCTGTGGACAGCAGGATCAGTAGGGATTGAGGTCGCCGCATGCAACATGATTCCTCTGACGAACGGTAATGTCCCGGGGACCGCAGCGGGCGTTAGCGGATTTTCAGCCACGGCCGTTGGTCCCGGTGCCGGCAGCTTATGACCAGACACAGAATCTGCAAAGGCTGGTTTCCGCGGAGATGGACAGGATTGCGAAGGGATGCGTGGATTGGAAATTCGCTGCCGCAGTCTGATGGGTGATGTTCGGCGGTTTTTGCGTGTTTGTGCGGCGGGGGGGCCGGAGTGGTCTCTGGAAACGTCCGGCACGGACGCACAAGGACCTGTCGTTGTTGATCGCGTGGGGATACCTTTTGTGGTTGAGAGTTACGTTGCGCGGTTGCGTTCGCCAGGTTCGTTCCTCAGAATAGGCGACGCTTTGAGACGATTTTCAGTGCCGCTGTTACAACGATCCCGTTTTCTGAGATGGCCAACCCATGGGGCAGGCAGGGCCTTTCTGGCTCAACCGAATCTCCCTGAGTATTGACGGGCCGTTGACTGACCTTGCCACTCTTCCCGCCGCACCCGAAGCCTACTTTTTTCGGGCAGGATCCTTATGGACGTGTCGCTGATGATTTCGAGATCGGGACTTCTTCGGCTGCTGTGTTTGGGTGTCTTTTTGTGCGTGCCCTGCGGGCTGAATGCCCAGGAAGTGCGGGAACTGCGCGGGCACAATGGTGCGGTGATGATGGCCGTGTTCGCTCGGGATGCGGAACGTATTGTGACGGCGAGTACTGATTTGCAGGCGATGTTGTGGGACGTCGGGACGGGGACGCCGCTGCAGACATTCGGGCAGCACACGGGCCCATTGTACACACTGGCGGTCAGTGGTGATGGACAGAGTTTGGTGACAGGCAGTCAGGACACCACTGTTCGTTTGTGGGACCTGCCGCTGCGTCTGCCATTGCGTCGATTGCAGGAGGCTGGACCGAGCCTTGAGGCTTTGTCGATAACTGCGGACGGGATGTCTGTTGTTGGAGCAGGTTCTGACGGTCTGGTGAGGTTACTGCCTTTTGGTGGGGCCGTTGGCAGTTCAGTGGTATCGAGGCCTGCGCATGCGGTGAAGGCGACGGCAACCGCCGTCCGGGCTGACGGGGCAATGTTTGCTACGGCCGATGTCGGCGGCAGAATCCTGTTGTGGACGCCGGACATTGAGACGCCGGTGGGGCGGCTGATGGGTCACGGGGGGCCTGTCTCGCGGTTGATTTTTCCTGCGGGAAATCAGCAGCTGATGTCAGTTGGTGATGACGGGCTGTTGCGATTCTGGCAATTGCCGGTGGTGCCGGAGCGGATATTGTGGACGGCCACATCGGCAGTCAAGTCTCTGGAAGTGCTGCCGGGGCAGAATACGGCGATGGTGATTACTGTCGGGCAACCGGTGCGGGTAGTGAACCTGCAGAGTGGTGATGTGCTGGCGGAGTTAACGTCGGCAGGTGCCGACATTCTGCGTGTTGCTTCCAGCGGTGCGGCGTGGTCTGCGATGGCTGCCGAGAATGGCGAAGTTCGGATTGTGAACAGGGCGGATGGGGCGATTCTCGGTCGGTTTGGGGGGCACACGGGGCCAGTGTCGGATTTACTGGTGGCTGCTGACAACCAGCGGCTTGTGACGGCCGATTCCGGGGGCAATGTGCGAATGTGGCGAGTGCCGATGCCGTCTCGCCCGTTGCAGGGACATGCGGCCGCGATTCGGGGGATAGTGGCGTCACAGGGCGGGCAATGGACGCTGACATATTCGGATGACAAGACTCTGCGTGTCTGGAATTCTGCGAGTGGCGCGGCGCAGTCGTTTTCAGGCCATGAGCAGGTGGTGACCTGTGCGTCGATTCGAGGTGACGAGACGCAGGTGGCTTCCGGGGATGCCCAGGGCGATGTGTGTGTCTGGAATCCGGTAACAGCAGCGTTGGAGGGCCGGGTACGTGCGCATGCGACTGCGATTCGGGCTCTGGTCTATTCGCCGGATGGGACCAGCCTCGTGACAGCGGATGCAGAAGGACTGTTGCGGGGGTGGAAACTTCCGCTGCCTGCTGTGGCAGCGGGAACAGGAACTGAGCCACCGCAACCGCTCTGGGAGCTACGGCTTCCGGACAACGACGTACCGGCTCAACTGGAGGGAGGGGCAGCTGAGTTTGGGCTGCTGGTGGTACCTCAGTCGGGGACTCGACTCCTGCGGATCCAGTGGGATGGAACGCTTGCGAATCTCATCGACTCTCCTGGTGGAGCAATCCGTACCGTGGATTTGGCGAGCGCTGGCAACGTTTTTCTGGCGACGACAGAGACGGGCGTGATTCATCGATGGGCAATGGATCTGAAGCTGCAGGGGTCAATGCCAGCACACCCGGGATTGGTTTCAGCGCGTTGGGATCGCACAGGGACATGGCTGGCAGTCTGTGATCAGCAGCCTCGCATTCGCATTCTGCACGCTGAGACGGGCCGGGTCGCTGAAGACATCCTGTTGAATGTCGTTCCGCTTCAGGCTGACTGGACCACTGCTGAGCAGGGCACACTGGCAGCATTCAGTGGGGGGGCTGACGCGTTGCTGGTTCAGAGGAATCTACTGCAGATGCTGCCGCCATTGCCTCAGGGTTCCATTAGTCTGGCGATGTTGGCGGATCAGCAATCCTTACTGGCGGGAGCGAGTGACGGACAGATTTATCAGTGGAAACCGGGTGCAGCCAGCGTGGAGCAGGCATGGACTGTCGGTGCGGCCGTACAGGCTTTGAGTGTGTCTGGCAACGGACAGGTGCTCGGTGCTGCAGGTGACGACGGTGTACTGCATTTTCGGAAGGCTGATGGAACGCAGCTAAGTGTGACACCGGCCGCATTCCGTGCGCGCAGTCTGAGTTTGAGCGCTGACGGGACGAGGGCTGCGACCGCTGGTGTTGACGGAGTTACGCGACTCTGGGACACGGCAACTGGCCAGCTGCTGCAGTCATTCGAACAGCACCAGGCCGGAACTACGGTTCATTCCGTTCGGTTCCTGTCTGACAACACATCACTGGTCAGTGTGGGCGAGGATCAGACGGTGCGTGTGATGTCTGCGTCGCTGTCGCGTGTCATGCCGCTGGCAGAGGGACCGATCCGGGATGTGGTTGCGGTTTCGGGTGGGACATCGCTGCTCGTTGCCCGGAACGACGGAACTGTGAGCCTTTCGGCTGTTGCACCGGGAAGTGCAGCGCGTGCGTGTTTGACGGAATCGCAGAAGATCACCGCTGTGGCTGCTCGGCCTGATGGTCAGCGTCTGGCGGGAGGCAGTGAATCGGGACAGGTACTGATCTGGAATGCGAATGTGATCGACCGTGTTCTGCAGACGCTGCAAGTGGAGGGCCAGGTGAGTGCATTGCTGTGGAGCAGTGATAATTCGCGACTGGCAATCGCGACGACATCGCAGGCGATCTGGGTTTATGGGGCGTCGCTGCCCGGAGTTCAGCCGCCCGCGGAACTTGTCCTGTGGCAGAAACTGCAATGCGATGCCCCTGTGCGTTGTCTCCAGTTTTCGGCGGATGGGCGACGTCTGCTGACAGCCCTTGAGGATGGTCGGCTGGAAGAGTGGGTGTGTACGGCGCCTGGGCCGCGGCGACAGTATCAGCACGGTGGCCCGGTCTATGGTGTGGCTGTCACGCGGGATGGATCCGTGACGGTGTCAGCCAGTGCGGATCAGTCCGTGCGGGTCTGGGACAATCTGACCGGGCAGCAGAAGTTCCAGTTGACGGGGCATCGGGGGCCTGTGCATGCCGTCGATCTCAGTCCTGATGAGACATTTGCCGTGTCGTCAGGTTCGGACGGAACGCTGCGACTGTGGGACATTGTGGGTGGCCGGCAGTTGAAGCAGTTGATTACCTTTGATCAGACGATGTATGCGGTGGCGGTGCATCCGGCCGGCACGCGGGTTGCGGTGGCGGGAGCGGACCGTCGGGTGCATGTTCTTGAGCTGCCATCGGGGGCGGAGTTACAGACTCTGACCGGCCACAGCGACTACATTCATTCTGTGACATGGAGTCCTGATGGGAAGCGGTTGCTGAGCTATGGGTATGCGGGTCAGATGAAGGTTTGGGATGGGGAAAGTGGCCAGCTGATTCAGGAACAGAAAGTCGGGCAGATCGGGAATTCAGCCCGCTACTCGCCGGATGGGCGGTCGATTGTGGTCGGAAATGGTGATGGTACAGCGTCGGTAATTCCTGCCTTATAAAGCAAATTGCTTTGGGTGAGAATTTACGCGGGTCACCCGTGTCTGTTCACCGTTTCGAATCGCACAGGTCGTTGTCGGTTGCGTGTAACTGAAATCGGTCATAGTTGGCCGCGTCAGTCCCGCCGTGTGATGATTCCGGGGAGATGGTGTCAGGAACGTTCCGCTTTGTTCGCTTGCCATTGTTCCATGGTGCAGACCACCTCGCGTGCATGAGCGCCGTTGTAGTCTCCCACGATGCCGTCCTGGGCCATGTAGTCGATCATTCGTGCGGCGCGGCCGTAGCCGATTCCAAGGGCGCGTTGCAGCAGCGATACGCTGCCACGTCCTTCGCGAATGACGACTTCCACGGCGCTGTCGTACAGATCGTCGTGTTGTCGACTTCCGGGATCACTGCTGCCTGCATTGGATGCCTGTGCTGCCTGGGACGTCAGTCTCAGAAGATCGGAATTGTATTCCGGATCGACATCGCTGTAGAACTGGATGACCGCATTGATTTCGTCATCACTGACATAGGTTCCCTGGGCGCGTGTGAGGTGGCTGGTGGATGGAGCGAGGTACAGCATATCGCCGCTGCCCAGCAGGCGTTCAGCACCGCATTCGTCCAGCACGACACGACTGTCCATTTTGCTGGCCACCTGAAAGGAGATTCGGGCGGGCAAATTGGATTTGATCAGACCGGTAATCACGTCGACGGTGGGTTTCTGAGTGGCCAGGACGAGGTGGATGCCCACGGCACGAGATTTCTGGGCAAGTCGGATGATGTACGCTTCGACTTCTTTACCGGAGGTCATCATCAGGTCTGCCATTTCGTCGGCGATGATCACGATATAGGGCATTCGTTCCGGCACTTCGGACGCATCCGGGTCGCCTTCTGCCAGGCCCAGACGGTCGAGCACATCTGTGCGACTCATTTTGTTGTAGCTCTCAAGGTGTCGCACGCCGACACGGGCAAGTAGATCGTAGCGTTCCTCCATCTTATCGACGGCCCACGCCAGCACTGCCTCGGCTTTTTTCATATCCGTAATTACCGGGTGCATCAGATGCGGAATGCGTTTGTAGGGGCTGAGTTCCACCATTTTCGGGTCGATCATCAGCATTCGCACTTCGTCCGGTGTGCGTGTCATCAGCAGGGAAAGGATCAGCGTATTCAGGCAGACACTTTTCCCTGTGCCGGTTCTCCCGGCGATCAGCAGGTGCGGCATTTTGGCCATGTCAACGACCAATGGTCGACCGCTGACGTCTTTTCCGAGGAACAGGGGCAGGCGTGATTCATCGGACTGTGTGCCGGATGTCTGCAGCAATTCGCGCAGGCGCACCATGACCTGTTTGTCATTTGGCACTTCCACGCCGACGGTATTTTTTCCGGGAATCGGTGCAACGACGCGTACAGAGGGAACTCGCAGGGCAATGGCGAGGTCGTCCTCAAGTGCTGTGATCTTGTTGAGTCGCAGTCCTTTTTCCAGTTCCAGTTCAAACTGAGTCACTACGGGGCCAGTGTCGATTTCAGCGACGCGGACGTTCAGTCCGAATTCATCGAAAGCCTGTTCCAGGGTGTTGGCGGCGAGGCGAGCTTTCTTCGCCAGTTGCTCGTACGGAAATTCCTCGGATTCCGTCAGCAGACGCAGATCAGGCAGCGAGAAACCGCGGCGTTCAGCGACCGGGACGGTCAGATTATCCGGGTTATGCAGCGTTAGTGTGGCCGGTGCATTAATACGAATGCTTCGGTCAGCAGAATCCGGAGCATCCGGATCCGAGTCGTCCTCTGACATCACATTCGGCACTGCTGGCTCCGTTATGGCGGAGGGGACGAACGCGAGCGTTGCTGGTGGCTCTTCCATGCTGGTGGTGGTCGTGGCTTTCGCTGCCGTTGCTGAAGAACGGCGTGACGGCGGCGCGGGCTTCGGTGCAGTCGACTCGCGTGGTCGAGTCCACGCACCGGCGCGACTGGCAGCCCAGCGAGTTGTGGCACCTGCCACGGTCACCGGCAGCACAGCCAAACGAAAGGCGGGGGCGAGCAAGTCCGAAAGCGGAGTTAACAGGAGCCCGGCCGCGAACAGACTGACACCAAGGATCAGAATCCCGGTGGAAGAAAATGTGCGGACGAGCAGGACTCCGAGAGTGGCACCGACCTGGCCACCACTGCCCCACGTGGATCCGCCAGGAAGTGTGGGCAGCAACAGGTGCAGCAGTGCACAGCCGGTCAGAACCAGCAGGCAGATTCCGGTCAAAGTCGGCGCCGTGCCACGCACGGGTTCCCGGGAAAAGAGTTTCAGGTCCCATGAGACCAGAGCGACTAGTCCGACCCAGATTCCGGCGCCCAGCCACTGTCGCAGATACCACGCGAGCAATGCTCCTGCCTCGCCACAGATATTGACGGGCACCTGACGCGGCGGAAATACCAGCGTGGACGGTGGATCAGCCGGGTCATAGCTGAGGAAACTCAAGCCGACGAACACCACCAGGGCCAGGAGCCCCAGGGCGAGGAGGTCGGTTTTGAGTCGATCGATGTCCATGATGGCGGTCAATACTAAAGGTAAACCGGAATCCGTTGAATTGGCTGATGAGTCTGTTGTCAGGGGATCACCCGCGGGTCATCACTGCGGGGAGTGCACTGGTCGACGGCAGCAAATCCATCGACCAGACGCCCCTCATGAAGCCCAGACGATTGCATCAGCGGTAGTCGCCGTCCGAGTTGTGCGCAGCTTCACATCTGCAGGAAACCCTAGCACCTGCACTTGCGTCCGACGTGGCAAATAAGCATCAGATGTTGCAGATCGTCCACGAATTGTCGCAATTTGGCAACTTTGAGGAGTTTGCGGCGGAGCAGGAGAGTTTCGATTGTGTCGATTGCAGGATCACGCAGATCGTAGTTCCGGCTGGATGAAAAGGCGTCAGTTACCGGGAGGATTTTGCTTGATAATCCGCACCAACCTGACGTGGTGGCGAATTCACTTAGGGGCGACAGCGGCTGTGGCCAGATTGTGATGGCCCGGATGTCGTGGCGGGGGCAAAAGGCTCTGGACCGGCAGAATCTGCCGCCGCGGGGTTATTGCTGCGAATCCGGAATCTTCGTGCGGCCGTTCAAGCTGCAGACTTATTGATGGAACCGGAAATTCCCTGAACCACTGCATCTGGCGGTGGCGAACGCTGGTAATATTTTCGGGTAGTGCGAGTCTGTTCCGGCGAACCAGGCAGCTCAGGGTTCCGGGCAAGTTCGTTCGGTAGGCGCGGTGATTGTTTGACGCCACGTCTTTGTACCTTCGGGTTTGCTGAGACTTGCAGATGACCGGATTTCGCTGCTCACAGGATTGACTGTCGTTTTCATGGCGGGCTATCGCGAACACATTACCGTGAGTGGAATGCTGGGAGTGGGCTACGGTTGCGCGGCCTTTTTCCTGGGTGGGTTCAGCCTGATGCAGGCTTCGATTGCTGCTGCGCTGACCTGGATCGCCGGGATTCTTCCCGATCTGGACGCGGAAGGTGGACATCCGATTCGTGAGCTGGTTGGGCTGACGGCAGCGATTACCCCTTTACTGCTGATGCAGCAGGCTCATGCTCTGGGTGTGTCCGACGACCATGCAATGTTTTATGCGTTGTTGACGTGGGCAGGAGTTCGCTACGGTGGAGCGTTCCTGCTGGCCAAACTCACCGTTCATCGGGGCATGTTTCACAGTATTCCTGCGTTGCTGATATTTTCGCAGATGACGTTTCTGAGTTATCACAGTGACGATGTGCGGGTGCGCACGCTGATGGCGATTGGAGTGGGGCTTGGATTTCTGTCGCACCTGCTGCTGGATGAAATCTACAGTGTTCAGTGGGATGGTTCGGTAGTTCGGTTTTCCAAATCTGCCGGAAGTGCGCTCAAGTTCTTCGGGAACGATGCCTTGCCAAATGGCGTGGCCATGGGACTGCTGATCTTTCTGACGTACGCCACGCTGGTGTCGCTGGACGTTCTGAGGGAACCCGGATCTGTGCCGGCTCCGGAGATGTATGACATGAGTACAGAGTTGCCCGACGCGCCGCCTTACAATGTGGCAGATCAACCAGGTGGGACTATGGTGCAGTGATGATGTGAATTACGCAGGTGGCGGGTCAGTAGAAGATCTGCGAACGCTCAGAACTGAGGCCTGACGCAGAAACGCAGCAGGAGCAGCATTTCCAGGTACTGCACCATGCGTGCGGTGTTGTCTTCATCGCTACCCGGGCACCTTAGTGCCACGGTTGACAGCTCGATCATCCGGAATGGGTCCAGTGACAGATCGGAACGCAGCAGGCCTTGCGCGACAGCGATCATCGCCGGTGTTGCCTGCAATTGCCGCATCCAGTTCAGCAGACCTGCACCGAGTTGTCCGAGGACGGGGTGTCGACCGACCTTGCGAAACCACCACGTGGCGTTGCCCGCATCAGGTTCGCGACGGTGCATGATTCCATGCCAGTAGTCGGCTGTTCTCGGATTGCCGTGGCCTTCCATGGTCTGCGAGATTTCGTGCGATTCCTCAGGATGATCCCACAGCAGCAATAACCCCGCTTCGAGGCATTTCTCGAGTTCGTGGCTGGTGGCCAGGTGTCTGGCCACGCGTCTAACCGCTGGACGCAACGCAGAAATGGTGATTTCAGGCCTTCCGGGACCGACCTCCGGAAAACGTCGGGGCTGCGGGCAGCGGGGAAGACACTGGGTGTGGTCGTTGATTTCAGGCAGGAGTTCCGGAAGGGCTATGGCGACGGGCCGCCCGCGAAGGCTGTCTGCGGACAGGACCAGCAGGTCGTCCGGCTGAATGCGTCGCAGCAGACCGGAGATTTCCGCTGGAAAGTCGGCTGCCAGTGAACTCGGCAGACATTCAGCGGCATGCACGACGAGTCCGTGAATGTTGTTGTGGGGCGTTGCCCCGTGAGCAAGAGTCCGTTGTGCCATCTGGAGCATTTCGGCAACGGTGGCGGCATCGTCACACCGCGTCACGGCCAGCCACGATGTCCCTTCGGCAGAGCCAGCCAACTGAACTGTGTCTGGCCAACGGTCGCGGCGACTGACTACGCGGGACACTGGAAGCAGGTCTGAAAACCCGCTGAGAGATTCGCTGGTGACCAGTGTGTCAGTCACAAGACAACGCATATGCGGCGACCTTCTGACGAAGCATTTCAACGGGTGTCACCCATGGAAGCTCTGCGAGGGCTGAGTACAGAACTGCTGAGGGAAGCTGCAGCTATGCGGAGCATCGTTTGATTTGACGACCGCCGTTGGTGCTCAGTTGTTCTTGCTGGCAGGACGAAATGGATAAATCCATGACAGGAATGAGCTCACATAGCGTGTTTGCACCCAGACTCGTCCCTGACCTGAAAAGCGACACACAAGACCTTCGCCGCTGAAGAAGAGTCGTTTGAAACCGCCACCGCGAAGTCCGGGCAGTGTGCTGACTTCATAGCGCAGTGTGTCTTCGAAGGCGACGACATAGCCGCTGTCGACGATGAAATCCCGCGTGACGTCCATCGCCAGAATAGCGCCGTAGGAATTGAAGAATACATCGCCGTTGCCGGACGCTTTCAGCAGGACCAGTCCCTGGCCACCGAAGAATCCGCGTGCGCCCTGCCAGCTGCCTGTGAGTTCCACACCCGGCGAACTGGCGAGGTAGGCGCCGCGCTGAAGGAACAGTGATCCGCCGTTCAGCCGATAATGTTCGGTGTCACCCGGCTGACCCGGGGCCAGTGTGACTTCTCCGGATTCCTGTTTCGCCGCGAACGTATTGAAGACCAGACTTTCTCCGCCAAGCATGCGTCCGAGGGATCCGAAGACACCTCCTTTGAGTCCCGCTTTCATCGTGAGAGAGGGCGACATGGACGCCATAGCCGACGGTTCAGCCTGCAGCTTCTGACCGGGCTGCAGCGACACCTGCAAAAGGGAGAATTCAGGACGGCACTGAATGGAATACTGCAGACTGTCGGACACGGCTCTGCTCCAGCGAAGTAGTCGAACTTGAATCATTTTCCTGCCTGGAATTCGGCAGGCGTCGGCTCTGGGACCTGTGTGAAACGGCGGGGGCACTGTTCAGGAACCAGAGAGCATTCACGGATGCTGTTGGGGCATTTTCAACGCGGTTTCAGTTTCGGTCCCAGGAGTTGGCCGAGCGATGGAGGGTTATGGCTTTGGCAGTACAGTTTTCCCTGTCCCTGAAATTTGCAGACCAGCCCTTCTCCTCCGAGAAAGCTGCCGATCAGACTGGCACTGGCCTTACCCATCTGAAAGTTCAGGCTGTCCTCAAACGCCACGATGTGCCCGGTATCAACCGTATATTCTCCCTGCACATCGATCTCATAGATCGCACCGAAGCTGCTGAGAAATAAATCTCCGGCTCCGGAGCAACGGACCCAGAACATCGATTCGCCGCTGAACAACGCCGACGTAAATCCCTGCCATGTCGTGTCGATCTCAATCGTTCCGGAGGAGGCTAACCAGCCAGACCCCTGCACAATCAGCGAACCTCCTCGAAGTCGATGGTGTCGGCAGTCGCCCATCATCGTTGGTGCGATCAAGAGGGTCTGCTGATCCTGCTGAGCGGTGAAGTGATTCAGAAAGAAGCTCTCGCCGGAAAACATCCGCTTGAGCCCTTTGAGGATCCCGCCACCACCACGGCTTTTCGAGGTGGTCTCGACTGTCAGACCGGACGTCATGGCGATCATGGCGCCGACTTCACAGGTCAACTCTTCGCCTCGGTCAAGGGAGAATCGTACGGCGGCGGCCGACGGTTGACACAACACTTCGTGCTTCATGATGTACTGACTCCAGATTTCAAGTCTCTGCCGGGCCTGCCCGCGGGCTCATACGCTGCCAAAGGATCTCATCCCTGATTTACAGATGAGAATTGACCCAGGAGGCAAAACCGCCGAAGGAACGCGATTGCATGTAGATCCGTCCCTGCCCACTCACCCGGATCACAATCCCCTCCCCACCAAAGAAGCTGCTGAAAAGTCCACCAGCCAGTCCCGGTCGAATACCCACCGTGGGCTCGTAGGCTACGAGATGCCCGCTGTCCACGATCAACTCTCCCGCAATTTCGCGTGAAAAGATCGCGCCATAGGCACCGAACCAGACTCGACCATGTCCTGAAACCTTCAGGCGAAACAGCCCTTCGCCGGAGAACAGGCTTTTCAGGCCCGCCCAGCCGAGTCCGAGAGCGACGCCGGGCTCGGCCGCCACAAAAGCGCCGGGCTGCAGAAACATGGTGTTGCCATTCAGAGGCAACTCAACCATGTCGCCGGGAAAAGGCTGAGTCAGGACGATGTGTCCGCCAGTCGTCGCGTGAAACTCGTTCATGAACAGCGTCTCACCGCCGAAGACGCGTCGCAGGACGGCTCGAAAAAAACCGCCGTTCCAGCGGGTGGACATTTCCAGGCCGGTACTCATACTGGCCATCGCTCCGGCCTCTGCCAGGATCCGTTCTCCCGGTTGCAGTTGGACCAGTAAGTTAGAAAACGCCGGCCGATTTCGAATTTCCACCTGCATGTTTGTGTGCTCCAGTTCCTGATTTCTGCTGAGGCCGGGGTACGTTGTGCATGTGCTGCCCTGGACACCCGTTGACTATGGTTCGGCCAATTCCCGTTTGGCTTCTTCCAGTGACAGTTCCAGCCTGCGGTAAGGCACAGCGGGCAGCGAATCTCTGTACTTACGGATCTCGGCGATTCGATCTTCGTGCTGGGGATGAGTGCTGATCCATGCCAGCACCGCCGGCAACTGCTCGTGCTCATGCTTCAGGATTTCAAAGAACTCACCCATTACCAGAGGATCAAGTCCTGCGGCATGCAGCATTCTCGCGCCTTCCAGGTCTGCTTCTGTTTCCGCCGACCGGCTGTAACTGGTCAGTACTGATTCCTGAGCCACCTGGGATCCAAAGGCGACCAATCCCCCGACGTCGCCAATCATCAATTGCACGGCGGCAATAATCCCCAGTGACTGACTGACTTTCTGCAGTCCATGGCGCAGGGTTGCGTGAGCCATTTCATGTGCCAGTACGCCGGCAATCTGCTCTGCACTTTCTGCGCGACGAATCAGACCGGTGTAGACAAAAAGACGTCCTCCAGGCAGGGCAAACGCATTCACCTGCGGGTCATCGATGACTTCGACTCGAAAATCAAGTTCCGGGATGGCGCTGTGAGGACGCAGTTCACTGACAAGACTTCGCACCAGTACAGTCGCGGAATGAGTATCCGGCAGGGTACCGCCGGCAGTCATAGACGCGGCCGCCATGGCACCGATTTTTTCGTCCACGCTGATTGGAAGTGCTCGCACGGCCAGTCTAGCCGCAGCGAGTGTTCCAAAGTACAGGGCGACGCCGACTACGGCCAGCGCCACCAGGGATACCAGGCCCAGGAAACGTCCCCGGGTTTTCTGTCTCCGCTGTGTTCCGAACAATTCCCGTAGTTTGTCGTCCAGCACTCCGAATGAAGCATCTGACAACGCGGAAGAAAAGCCACGCTGATCGCTGAAGATCGTCAGGCTGCGGTCTTCATTTCTGCAGAACAGCATCCGACCGGAAGCACCGCCCAGTTCCAGTTGGCAGTGAGACAGTTTCAGCACAAACGCGCGTGGCTCTGCGTCAAGAGTCGTGGCGACAATTTCAATCGGGGAAATGACGATTTCCGCACCCGCTCGGCCGTCAGGCAGAGTGTGATGAAAGACGCCTCCGGTAAAAATCTGGTCCGTCTGCACCATCGGCGATGAAATCCCCCTCGTTTTGCCCCAGTCGTTGCGGTTGGGGCCGCATTGGAAGATACCGAAAGCTACCTGAGCCGCCGTTTTGCCCGAGACAGCCCGCGGTTTTTGGCCAGCTCTTCAGTTTTCAAATACTCTCAGATTCAGGTCGGTGTTTCCAGTCATTTCCGGGGGATTACTGATTTGTATTGTCCAATGCTGAGCTTGAGCGGCCGTAAAGATTCGCAAATCGGGCGGGGCCCTGGACACGGAAGCTCATCCCTTGAGGTTCTGCGGATGCCGGACTTGTTTTGGGCAGTGCGGTGCCGTTAATGCTGACAGTCCAGGCACCATCGCGGATTCCGTATTCAATTCTCGACCATGCCCCGGCTTTCAGCAGAGTTGCAGTTTCCTCGTCATCAAGGGAAATCGTCAGCGATTCCGTGGCACTGTCCGGATTGAATGTCAGTGCACGAAAACCCGCTTCAGGTTGAACATCCAGTACAAACGCGGGGGCCGGAAACTTACGGGAGTGCTGCAGAGTGCTGACACCCGCGCTGGTCTGGCCATCAAATCGCAGAACCCAGTCCTCCACGTTCCAGTGTGCTTGTGAGTTCTCGTCCAGCGTCCACCCTCGCAGATCCAGTCCTGAATACAGGCTGACATCTCCCCGATTTGAATGGGCCACATCTTCCGCCGCAATGGCCGTGTCCGGTAGTTCCATGATCTGCAGTTTGCGATAATGGACCACGCCTCCTTCTGATTCCAGACAGATGTACCCTCTGCGCGGACTGGCCTGGCGTCCCCGGGTGACCACGGCACCGTTCACCGCCAGAGAGATCTCGCCGTCACGACATTCGATACGGTAATGATTCCACTGCGGAGATGGCAGCGCTCGCTCTTCGACGGGAAAGGCACGGCTTCCTCCGCGACCATTCAACGGTGTCATCAGGGCACCATGAATCGGAAAGATGTCGCCATGTGTGGTGTGTCCACGCGACTGCCCATAGGCATGATCCAGTACCTGAACTTCAATGCTGCGATGGAACGGAACACCCGGTGCTGTGATCGCGTCGGCCCACACGAAGATCCCTGCATTCCCGCCAGGGACCATGTGCCGCCATTCCACCTCAAGGATAAAATTCTGGTACATCCGCTCGGTGCGAAGTTCTCCGATCGGTTTGCCTGAACAAACCAGTAGTTCGTCCTGCATGGTCCACGTTTCTGCGGGCGTATTCACCAGAACCCAGCCTGTCAGGTCGCGACCATTCAGCAAAGGCTGAAACCGGGGTTCGCTGGTTTCCTGGCCTGTTGCCTGGAAAGGGTAACAACACAGCAAAACGGCGGTTGCCAGAACGCCCCATGGATAGCTCATGACTGTCTCCTTCGACTGTGACCGATTCTGAAACTGATTCCGCTGCAGACAGGCCTGTTCCTGTCACCAGAGTCTTGTGTCTGCTCTATGGCTGCACGTTCTGTGTGTTGGCCGATGTCCCGGCAGTGGTGCCCTCCACCAGCTTTCTGAGGGCCGGAAGATCGATGCGGGAGTCCGTGGCTGGGTAAGGATATTCCGCCACACTCCATGATTCAGTGAACGCCGCGACCTGTCCCGGGGCGAGACGCTCGCGAGGACCGATAGGCTCCAGTTCAATCACAGCACCGGACTGCGGATACCAGACAGACACGGTCAGACCAGCTACCTCGTTGTAAACTCGATCCGGGTAGGTGGGAAATCGCTTGATCAGCAGATGATTTCCGGGCATGAGATAGCCCAGCCACCCGGCATAGGAATCGAATCCCAGTTTGGGTTTGCGAGGCGGTCCGAGAATCTCCAGAAAGCCGTCTCGTTCGCGAATCAGCGGGTCTGTGTTGCGCACATTGAGCAGCGTTCCTTCTTCGTACATGACGTAGCGTGCTGGAAATCGACTGGGGTGTGTACCAAGTGGGATCAGACAGATGCCTCCGCCCGGCGAAAACGACCGCCCCCAGTGGCATGTTTCCACCGGCGACGTGCCAACATTCATCATGGTCTGACGACACACCAGCGTTGCCCCGCGAAAACGCGGACTTGCAGTATCGACGTGGGCGGCAGCAGTATCAGCAGTCGCGTCGGCCGGGGCTGAGTTCTGAAGTTCAAAGTCACGCATCAATTGCAGCCCCGTGGCCGCGTCCCGGGCACTGACCAGTCGCACGGCTGCAGGCCCCGTGATTTCTGCCGTCCATGGGCCGGACCACAACACCGGGTGCGGTGGTGTGACCAGTTCCGGACCGACGTCGAAGCGCCCGGCGGAAATCGCTGCCGGGTTGCCAGGCACCCAGTCCCGCTCGCGGTCATCCAGCAACAGCATGTTCTGTCCATCGACGGAATACGTCAGCACTCGGCCACCGGCTTCGGGACATACGACTGCCGAGGTCGTTCCCAGCCGCAGTTCCACCGTCGCGGTGTAGGCCAGGAAATCTCTGCGTACCGCCGACTCAGATGCATGGCCGCGATAGCTTGTCAGCGTCGCTTCGTTGAAGGCGTCTCGCACATCCGAACCATCGCTGTTGCCGAACTCAGTCCGCTGAATCAGCAGTAACAGCACCATGTTGCGACGCACATCGATCCAGCCCTGAGTCCCCCAGGCACCGCCATGTCCACATGTCCCGGGAAACAGCAAGCGAGTCACACCCTGTGGTTGTTGCAGCACGCACCATCCCAGTCCCCATGCATTGCCTGGCGTGAAACCGGTCACCAGTTCACCTGTCTGCGGGGTGACCATGGCCTTCGCAAATGAAGTCAGTCCGTCAATAGGTGTTTCATGTCCGCGCAAAGCGGCGAGCACTGCGCCATAGAATTTCGCCATGTCGTCCGCTGTTGAATACAAGCCGCCGGATGGATTGGGCAGGCGTGCCACACGAGGGTCCGGGATTTCGACCGCTACCAGTTCTCCCGGGCGAGTTCCGGGCTTGTAGGTCGTCGCCAGTCGCTGGGCCTGCGACTCGGTCAGCTGGAAGGCCGTATCTTTCATTCCCAATGGTTCAAAAATCTGTTTCCGCAGGTACTCGTCGTACGGCTGCCCGGAGACGATCTCTATCAGCCGTCCAGCCACGGTCAAACCACTGCTGTACTGCCATTTGGTGCCGGGAACGAACTGCAGCGGACGTGCTCCCAGCGCATCCACCTCGGCAGCCAGCGTTCGCTCGCCGTTCAGCCCGGAGTTATTCGCGAGGCCGGCGGTGTGTGTCAGCACCTGACGCACCGTGACATCAGGCACGACGGTGCCATCCTGCAGTTTTGCATTGCGGAATGTCGGAATGTACTTTGAGACCGGATCATCAAGCCCGATCCGACCGCCTGAAACCAATTGCATCAGGCCTGTCGCAGTCACCAGCTTGGTCATGGAGGCCACACGAAAGATGGTGTCGCGGGCCATCGGACGTTTCGTGGCAATGTCTGCCAGCCCCGTGATGGTGACGTGCTGCACCTGATCCTGCATCACCAGGCCCACAGCGCCGGAAATCTGTCCCTCGGTCACAAATGACTGCATCCGTGACGAAAGTTTGTCAGTGAGATTGTTGTCCCATGCCGATTCCTGGGCATACAGCGAGTTCAGTCCGATTAACAGCGACACACAGACTACGCAGCGCAACACAACACGTTCTCCCGGGGAAGTTTCCGACGGCTGATGGTTGAACCCGGCAGTCTGACAATGGAAGGCAACGAAAGCCAGTGTTCCCCGGGGACTGTTCGCTGTGCGGCTCGCTCTCTGCTGGACCAAACCCCTGCCGACAGAATACACTGTAGAGTAGGAAACGCATCGCGGCCCCGACGATTGATCGGGACCCAAACTTTGTGTCTTCGCGGCACCGTGGCCCGTTTTGATTCTCGCCCTTGATAAGAAGGAGTCGTCCGTGTCAACCAGAGGTCCTGTTCCTAAAGGTCCTAAAGTCTCCCCGGCTCGGACGATTGTGTCGCTCGTGCTGCTGCTGATTGTCGGGACCGTCTGCCTGATTGAACTGCGTGCCGGACTGGGGCAATACCTCAGCGGAAAAGCCCTTCAGGCAAAAAGTGAAGGTGGGTTGGGCGTATTCAAAGACCTGTCCTATGCGGATGCCAAATCGCAGTTGTCGATGTTTCCAACTGAATCGGTGGCAAAGGAAAACGAGGTTGAGCGTGTGATGCGCTACCAGTGGTTCAGCCTGCTCCGTGGGCTGATCGGAGAGTCCGCTCCTGAGCTGTACATAGTCTGTTCAACCAGCGAACCGGCGATGGCCGCCAGCTTCTACACGTCCGCCGAAGAACAAAATGGGTTCAATCCCGACTATGTGCAGCCGGATCCGGGAAATCCTGAGGTCGGGGCCGGTGGTGTGCCGTCTCCACCTCCAATGCCACCGCCGCCAGGTATGTTTCCTCCAGGCGGCAGCGGGGGCCCTCAGGGAATGCGAGGGCCCGGCGGTGGAATGGGAGGTCCCGGTAGCGGTATGGGAGGTCCCGGCGGCGGTATGGGTGGCGGCCGCGGTATGGGCGGAGGTCGTGGGAACGGGCAGGGCGGCGGACGTAAACGACCGCCGGTTGAAGGTGAAGAACCCGATGCACCAGCACCCGACGCACCAGCACCGGATGCACCAGCACCGGATGCACCAG
>CAIYBH010000373.1 GCA_903924405.1 uncultured Planctomycetaceae bacterium
CGTGACAACGTCCGGTCGGCAGGTGGATGATGGCAATTCCGCAGCATAAGGACGTGAACATGTCGTCCAGGGGGGAGTTGGCCAGCAGGCCGGGATCCGGGTGCGAAGACAGCCCGACGAACGCGTAGTCTTCGTGATAGACAAGGCCGCGTGCAAAGCCTGGAAAACGGCAGAGCGGTCGCAGCTTACGCACGTGCAGGTCGAATTCGGCCAGTTCGCCACGTCCGGAATTCAGAATCCACAAACGCCTGCGGTGCACCCGCGGTGAGTGGGGAGAGCATAATCCGGTCACCAGGGCCTGTGCCTCGCGGATGTCCAATATAAACCCTGTCGGGACTGGAGTGGCAGCCCCGCCTTCTCCAGAAACGGAGGAATCCGGGAAGCCTGTCAGAAACCGAGGCACACCGCCAGAAAATGCCATGCCACTGAACAGGCCGTCGCACCTCGCGAACGGTGACGCTGTATCAGAGTGTGACCAGAACACGCGCGTATCGTTGTTGCTGGCCTGAACCGTGATTCGGGCTGGCTGACTCTGCAGTGTCCAGAGTCCGGTTTTGTCCCAGGTGAGATCGGTGCAGGGGGACTCCGCTGTCACGCGACTTCGCGATGGGTAATTCCACCACCATGCGTTTCGTCGGCCGGGATCACCGTAACGTCGCTCGGTCCAGTCAAATCCGAGGATCTGAGCAGGCAAGCCGAGGGCCAGCTGGCCTTCGAAGGCCGCCAGAGCGCGTGGTTGTGGAAATGGGTCTGAGGTTACTCGTAACCCATCGCCGTCGGCCCAGACGGTAACTACGGATCCGGATGTGCCTGTGGCGACGAGAAGCGTGAGGCCAAGGTCCATCAACAAATCGGCAAAGATCGTGGAATAGCGGTACTGCAGTCCGGCAACCAGCATGTCCGGCATAGGAGACCTGTTTGGTGTCTGTGTGGCTGAATGTCAGGAAGGTAGCCAGTGGGGACGTTCTTGCAGGATCAACATCGCAGAGGCGTGGCAGGGCAGGGCCCGTCAACCCGAGCCAATGGTGGTCTGTACTGTCCACTGCATAAGGCGAGACACGCAGCTGGAGGGCGACAGGAATTCCCTGAAAATTCCGGGGTTTCTGAAAAACACAGATCCTGATGGGCGGTCTATGGATCGCGGCCGCCCTCGGAGGACGAATTACGGAACCACGGATTGGCGGTTGCCCGCCTTCCGGGCTAAACTCTGGAGGTGTTCAGAAAAGGGCGTTTAGAAAAGGGGTCAGGAACCAATAGCCTAAAGGCCCGTAGGGTGCTCCGCACTATTGGTTCCTGGTTCAGAAAAGGGGTCAGGAACCAATAGCCAAATGGCCCGAAGGGTGCTCCGCACTATTGGTTCCTGACCCCTTTTCTGAACACTTACTGAGCGGCCCTTTTCCAAAGCCGATGAAGGAAACTTTCGGGGAACTGCCCCCGCCGGAACACAGACGATGCACGACCCTAACTTCGTAAACTCATGGCTGCAGGGATTGACGTTTCCGTCACACACCCTGCCACGCTCCACAAATCGCCGATTCCAGTCATCGACCAGTCGTACCCTCCGCTTCCGTTCACTCACAGTCTGCCCATCACTGGCGATTGTCCGCCTGCTCTGGTTTTCTGCCGGACCGGCCACACTCGTGGTCCTCGCACTTCTGCTGATGGAAGCCCCGCCGATCCAGCACTCTCTGCTGAAGTCGTTCTTCAGCCTGACACTGTCCGGAACACTCTGCACCCGTGTCTTCGGATATTACATCCTCAACGATCGCCTGTCTGTCTGCGGTAACCGACTTCGCGATACCGGACTTTTGATCTATGCCGCTGGTTTACTGCTGGGCGCAGGCAGTCTGCTGTTTGTGGCCGATACAGTGGCACAGCATTCCGCGGATCTGAGGATGCAGCCATCCCCGCTGCCTCTGAGTGCACAGCCCACACTGGCTCAAAGCGATGCAGACCGCGTGATCCTCTGACACACGCCATTGCAAACCGCCAGGGTTTTCTGACGGACGGCACTACATCGCGGGCATTACAACCGGACTATGCTGCCTCAGGGATTGCTGCAACTCCTCCACAGCCCGCCGCGGATCTGCGGCCCTGGTAACCGCTGCCGTTACCGCAACACGTCGTGCACCAGCCTGACAGAGTTCAGGGACAGCGGCCAGTGTGATTCCACCAATCGGAAACCACGGCCCTGTGGCCAGTTCCGCTGCCTGTCTCACATAGTCGAGGCCCGGAAACTGGTGGAATGTCTTGGTGCCCGAAGGGAATACGGGCCCCACACCAACGTAGTCCGAACCCTCACGAAAGGCCTGCAACAGCTGCTGCGGTGCATGGGTGGACACCCCGATCAGCTGCTCCGGCCCCGGCAGTCTGCGAACGTCCGTGACAGGAATCTCAGACTGACCGACATGTGTTCCGTGAGCACCGGAAAGAATCGCAAGTTCTGGCCGATCGTTCACGATAAACAGTGCCCCGTGGGCTTCGCACGCATCGCGCATCCACCGACACCGTGACAGGAGTTCTCGGTCGTTCAACGTTTTCTCACGCAGTTGCAGAATGTCGGCCCCGCCGACCAACGCCTGCTCCACCACAACCTGCCATGGCAGCTGACACATCGCTTCCGTGATCAGGACGTACACACGCGATCGCTCCAGTCGCGTCGCACAGCTGGACTGCGGCTCAGTCTTTGACGTGGTCGAAAGAAACAGGTGCTGCTCGACGCTGTAACTGCGATATCGCAGTTGCTTCACTATCGCGGCGAACTCCGGTGACACCAGTTTTCCAAATTCCTCCAGACTGCGCAGAGATTCCTGCACTCGTCGACAATTGGCAGTCACAAGATCCCGCAGGCTTTCACGTGTCCCTTCATGGTCCAGAGTAATCTTCGTACCCACGTCCTGCATCGTATCCCTTGCCGACAGCAGCGTCCTGATTCCTCCATGCGGAGCTCCACGAAACAGCAACTGCTCCGCCTCGGTCAACTCATGACGAATCTCCTTGAGCGTTCTGCTGCTTTGTTCGCAGTTGAGCACAAACCGGGCATAGTCCTCGAGGACCCGCAAACCCTCACGGCCACGATTCATGCAGGCATCCAGGATGCGATCGATGGCCAGTGATGAGTTGGCCGGCACAGCATCCGGGGGGGCAACTGTCGTGCCCTGTGTCATCAGTCCGGCGATCTGCAGCGGCTCGTCAATCGCCAGAGGCGCAGAATCCGACTGATCCTCAGGAAACAGGAATCCACAGAGCGACTCCGGCGTGGCGCCCAGTGTCGCCAGCCTTGAGCGAAGGAGGGCATTCTGGTCGACCACAGCCAGCAACAGGACTCCGCTGGAAATTGCTCCTTCCGCTGTATACCGCCTGGCGAGCGCCCGTGCACGTTCAAGCAGTCGAATCCAGGCAACCGGATCTTCCGCGGCGGTCAGCGTTTCTCCACGCTCGCAACGACTGCCCTCCGCATCACCAATCACCACAGGCTGCATCGTCAACGCTCGCAATTCCTCAGCGTCGGTCGTTCCCTGCTGCAACCACGCCTCGGTCACCCCGAATTGCCTCAAACAGGCTGCAGCCAGACTCTCGTCCTGCAGCAGTGTTCGCAGCAAACTGGCCGCCCAGACATTCGCACTGGCAGATCCCGCGGCCAGTCGCCGACAGCATTGAACGGTTCGTTCTGCGGCCGGTGTGAATCCCCAGTCACCAGTCTGAGTCATGGCGTCCCCCCGGCATGGCCAGCCGTTTGTCCCATCGAGCGTTCAAAACTGTTCCGCAGATCATCAGGAATCCGACACACCCGCTGCAAAGTGTAGTCAAACACCACAATCACCGACTTCCCCTCCGCCACAATTTCGCCCTGAGCCCCGCTGACGATGGCGTGGCCAATATCCGCACTGGACCGGCCAATCCGTGTGATACGGGATCCCACGAAAACCCAATCCGGAAATCGCAGCTGCCGGCGAAAATCGCACTGGACAGAGGCCAGAATCGGCCCCGGCCCCGTACCACTCATGCTGACCGTGGATGGACACGCTTTCAATAAGTCCACCCGTGCCGATTCCAGCCAGCGGATATAGACCACGTTATTCACGTGCCCAAACGCATCCTGATCGCCCCACTGCACCGGAAGGGCGGTGATCGTCTGGTAATCGCCAAGCTTTTCCTGGACGGCAATCGACACACTTCCCATTGCAGGGAAACCAGAGCCCTCGGGCCGGTTTCCTGTGGAATTCAACGGTGCGACGTGATCCATAAAAGTCTCCTGTCGTGTGTTCAGTTCCCGGCTTTCCAGAGCAATTCGTGACACGCAAACGGTCTGCATGGTTTACCACCGGCATCCACTACTGACCAGCGTTCCGCCATTGGTCAACAGTCACAAGTCACCAGCAGCCCCGCAGTTCGCACAGCACTCCGCCAGCATGTTTCAGGTGGCAATTTCAATCACCGGAAACTCGCCACCAGCGCTGTCGATCACAATCGCAGGTCGGTCCAGCGACGCCAGTCTGAGGATCGCCAAACCAGTCAATGCCTGTGGTGACAAGCGTACCAGGGACGTGATGGTTCCGAGTACTGTACCATTATCATGCTGCACAACCGGGTTTTCGCCGGGCTCTGTGCCTGGGTCTACCTGAGCAGTCACACAGCGCAGGCCGCGGTTGATGTGTCCCAGTGCGTCGATGCGGGCAATGGGCTCCTGGCCCAGATAGCAGCCCTTCTTAAAGGAGATCGCCGTCGCATTACGGTCAGCCTCAGGAGCCAGATGCTCACTGGTCAGATCCACGCCCACAATCGGAAAGCGTTCGCGAATTCGCAGCGTCTGCACCTGTGTCACCGAAAGCTCACTGGACGCAAGGTCGGCATTCAGATTTTGCAGCACCGCTTCTGAACCGCACAGCACACACAACGCCGTCTGAAACCAGCGGATCGACAGGGCTGTCAGACGACCTTCCGACAAAGAGTACGAACAACACTGGCCGGACTGATCAGGCACCTGGAGCAATTGCGGGATCAGCCGCTGCAACGCGTGCTCTTGTGTCAGAAAACGTGTTTCGGTGGAGGCGACGATTTCGAGTTGCACGTCTTCGGTGATGATGTAGCGATCGAGGTGCCGGCGAAGTGGATCTGTGTCCGCAGACAGCAGCAGGATTTCATGATGGTCTGCAAACGCCAGCACATAGCCGTGTGCCAGAACACGAGCTTTCACGTCCGTGAAAAATGCCTCGACCGCCTGGCCTGCAGGCAAGCCGACAATATCGTTGGTGCAGAAGTTGTGCAGAAATCGGGCACGATCCCGACCTGTGACGAAGAGTCTGTTGAATGCAGGCATGCCGGGCAACTTTGAGAAGAACGAGGGAACTGCAAAGGATAGGGAAAAACTGAAGTCTGTAATTCACTTTACTGACAGTTTTGTGGGTATCAATCCCCATCGGCCACAGCCAAAACGGTCCCACTTGAGGTTCGTGCTGTCGTTTTTGCTCGACAGCAGTTAGATTATAGCGTCCCCGGTAGTTGGGACTGTTCACGCGGGCCGCGGGAGTCGCATGATTGTCGAATTCGGTAGTCCGGAATGGCGAAGTGTCCGAATTTCACTTCCCAGTGGATTCCCTGAAGGGATTGAAGGCCCTGCCATCGGAGCAATACGAGACTGGGTGTACTCATGCACGACTTTTCGCGTCGCCACTTTTTGTCCTCGACCGGCCTTGGATTCGGCGCACTGGCCATGCAGGCCATGATTGCTCAGGCGGCCCCCGACTCGGCCCAGCCGCGCGATCCGCTGCGTCCGCTTCAAACCCGGATCTCGGCGATCCTGCCCCGCTGTCGTCAGGTTATTTTTCTGTTCCAGTATGGTGGCCCCAGCACCTTTGACCTGCTGGATTACAAGCCCGAACTGATCCGACGACACAGCCAGGCAGTACCGGCGTCATTGCGCGAACAGCAGGATCGTGTCGGTGGTGTTTTTCAGCACTGTAAAGACGAACTGATGGCTGGCCCCTGGAAATGGCGGCAGCATGGAGAGTGCGGTCAGTGGGTTTCCGAACTGCTGCCCCACACGGCGACTCAGATTGACCGTCTCTGTCAGGTACGGTCCATGTTCAGTGAAAGTTCCAATCATGCACCAGCCACCTATCTGATGAACACAGGTGCCATTCTCGGCGGTAAGCCTTCACTGGGCTCGTGGATCACCTACGGTCTCGGCACAGAAAATCAGAACCTGCCCGGCTATGTGCTGTTGTATAAAGTCGGAGGCCTGGGCGGTTCTGCCAACTGGAGCAATGCCTTTCTTCCGGCAGCCTACCAGGGAACTCAGTTTCGCCACGAAGGTGATCCCGTGCTGAATC
This sequence comes from uncultured Planctomycetaceae bacterium, assembly GCA_903924405.1. GTDB lineage: Bacteria > Planctomycetota > Planctomycetia > Planctomycetales > Planctomycetaceae > SXXK01. Next base: position 6,333 of record CAIYBH010000373.1, read on the forward strand.
TGCGGCCTGCCGACGAATTCAACGCGACGCAGCGTGACACACTCAACCTGACTCAGGCACTGAACCAGCGACATGCTGCCACGCGGGCCGGCAACGCTGCGCTGGAGGGACGCATCGCGGCGTACGAGCTGGCTTATCGAATGCAGTCGGCCGCACTGGACGTGGGCGAGATCGCTCAGGAAACCAGAGAAACTCAGGAGGCCTACGGGCTGCATGACGTGAACACCGGCAAGGCCCTCTATGGACGGATGTGCCTGCTGTCGCGTCGACTGATTGAAAAAGGTGTCCGTTTTGTGCAACTTTACAATGCCATCGACAAACTGGGCTGGGACGGTCACGAGAACAATACGGATTACAACCGCCGCAACGCAGCACAGACCGACCAGCCCGTGGCAGCCCTGCTGCAGGATCTTGCCCAGCGCGGACTGCTGGATTCCACGCTGGTCATCTGGGCTGGTGAATTCGGCAGAACACCGATGATGCAGGGAAACGAGGGACGAAATCACAACCCCTACGGATTTTCCATCTGGATGGCCGGAGGCGGTGTCGCGGCCGGAACAACCATCGGTGCCACTGACGAATTCGGGCTGCGTGCCGTAGAGTCTCCTCAGTCCGTACGCAACCTGCACGCCACCATCCTCACTGCCCTTGGAATTGCCCCCGATGATTTGTACTTCGAACATCTCGGACGACAGGAACGCCTGACAGGAGTTGCCCAGAGCTGGAATCTGATTCCCGGCGTGCTTTCCTGAGGGCCACAACTTTCCCCTGTCAGCGCCGCACAGACACGCACGAGACCGCACACACACTTTTTCGCGCGAGGCAAAAACCGGCCCTCGACGCCGAACGTAAGCCGCCGGCGTCGTGGTGATCCCGACGCTTCCGTACCGCCCCGCAGCCGGGATGGCGACACAGCGGCAAGCCGGGAGTTCCGGGGCGTTTTCAGCTTCATGGAACATCAAGGATTTGAGTGTCCCGTTCGGCAGTGAAAACGCTGGACGTACGGTTCGACGGAGCGAAACGCGACTATCGCCAGGCTTAACACCATTTCGCCATCCCACCCCACAGAGGCTCTTTCCGAGGATTCCGAAAAAATCCTGCGAATTCAGCCAGGCATTTTCTCTGGGCGGCGAATGACATCCCCATTCTGCGAAAACCGCAGCCTTTCAGGTCAGTTTTCCAAAGGGAGGAATGGTCATGTTGAAGAAAATCGTCACTGGAGCAGCCACGGTGGCCGTGGCCGGAAGTCTGATTCTGGGCGCGGATGCCCTGAGCTATCTGCGCACTGTCGGGTCCAATGTCCGTCAGGCCGTCAAAAAGGAAATCTCGGTTGAGTTCGAGCTCGATCGGATTCGGAATGAAGTGCAGGACCTCATGCCGGAAATCCGTCGACACCTTGAAACCGTCGCCGAACAATCTGTCGACGTGAAAGACCTGCAGCGAGTTCTGGCGGAACGTCAGAGCGATCTCGCCACGCAGAAAAACGCAATCCTGACGCTGCGAAAGGACCTGGAATCTGATCAGCCGACATTCGTCTACCGCACTGTTTCCTGGAGCCGTTCTGAAGTGGAAGCGGATCTGTCCCATCGCTTTGCGGCTTTCTGCACAGCCGAAGAATGTCTGAAGCGGGATCAACAGATTCTTTCTGCGTTGAAGGACACACTTCAGGCGAATCAACGCAAACTGGATGCAATGCTGATTCGAAAGCAGGATCTCGTCGTCAAAGTTGCACAACTGGAAGCCCGACTCAAACAGGTTCAGGCGGCTGAAACTGTCAACTCGCTGGAAGTCGACGACACGCAGCTGGCCCGAGTGGAAAAGCTGATTCATGATATGAATCACGCGCTGGACGTCCGGGAATCAGTGATGGAGGCCGAGGGAAACCTGCAGGGGCGTATCCCGGTGGAACAGTCATCAGCGCCGGCTCCGGACGATGTGCTCGGGAAAATCGACAGTCACTTCAGTCTGCAGATGGAATCCCCGGCACCAGCAGCGTCGGAAACACTCACCAGCGCTGCGACACCCTGAATGCCCGTGGGTCCCCCGTCAAAACCCGCCAGCAGCTGCGGACTGCTGGCGGACCGCGGCGGAATTCCGGGGGCTTTTCCCATTCCGAGGGCTCGTTGGCACTGCCCAGAAGCCAGTCGCACAGTATAGAATGGGGCAGAGTGAGACTCATCGTGAAGCATGTTCGGTATCGGGAAGTGGCCTGCGCCTCCGCAACCGTGCTCAGCAGATATTTCCGACTCCGCAGCCCAGTCCGCGGGTCAGAGACCAGCAGTCCCGGTGATAAGGTGCAACGTGGCAGATGGAGCGTGTGAGCGGTGGATGCTCTGGATTGATGGGGTCGGAGCGTGGTTACTGTGTTGTGGCACGTCAATCGACATCGGGGGGCCCTCGCAGGTCGACGATGCGGCCGACCTGCGACTGATGGGACCGCTGTCCAGACGTCACGCCACGTTCCAGTACATTGACGACGCCTGGTTTCTGAATCCGCATCAGCCGTGCTGCGTCGGAAAGACGCGGCTCTCAGCTCCGCGGTGTCTGTACCACAACGATCAGATCATTCTGGGTGAAAAAGTACGGTTAAGGTTTCAGCGGCCCAGTGTGCTGTCCGCATCAGCGGTGCTGCAACTGGAAAGCTTTCATCAGCCGGCACAGTCCGTGCAGGGAATTCTGCTGATGGTGGATTCAATACTGCTTGGCAGTCGGGCCGACCATCATGTGCACTGCGCAGACTGGCCGGAACGCCTGATTCTATTTCGACGGGACGGACGATTCTACTGCCGCTCAGAAATGTCGCTGCAACTGAATCAGCAACCACTGACAAGTGATCAGGAACTGGGCGATGGAGCGATCGTCAGCGGTACAGATCTGTGTTTTCGACTTCAGAAACTGTGACCATTGGTAAGAAACATGTCCACGTTCAAACAGCAAACGGAACGACCGAGCCACAGTGGCGATACACCCTGCAAAGTTGCATCAGCGGGTCCGTTTCGCCACTCGCCAGGCAGTACACATTGATGATTGTCAGGCATTCCACGCCAGGACTGAAAGCAGTCGCCTGCGGAAGGGTCTCATGAGATTTACATTTGTCCCGGAATCGCGCCCGCTTGAGGGCTACACCATCAAACGTGCCATCCATCGCGGTGGCTTCGGCGAGGTGTATTACGCGTTGAGCGATGCCGGCAAGGAAGTCGCTCTGAAACTACTGCACAACAACATGGAGGTCGAACTCCGCGGCGTCTCACAATGCCTGAATCTCAAGCATCCCAATCTCGTCACAATCTTTGATATCCGCCAGGACTCTGAACAGGAGCACTGGATTGTGATGGAGTATGTGGGTGGTCAAAGCCTGTACGACGCGCTGTGCAAACACCCGTCCGGTATGCCTTTACCTGAGCTTCTCACGTGGCTCGATGGCATGACAGCGGGACTCTCCTTTCTGCACGATCGAGGACTTGTCCATCGTGACCTGAAACCCGCCAACATCTTCAGTGACGCCGGAATCGTCAAGATTGGCGACGTGGGACTGTCCAAATACATCTCCGACAGTCGACGCAGCGCGCAAACTCAGAGCGTCGGGACCGTCTACTACATGGCCCCGGAAGTGGCTCGCGGACGCTATGGCCGTGAAGTGGATGTGTATTCGATGGGGATCATGCTGTGCGAAATGATGACGGGCCACGTCCCCTTCGAAGGCGAAACCACCGCTGAAATTCTGATGAAACATCTCACAGCCGAGCCGGATCTGACGCAGTTGCCCCACGCGGTGCGTCCTGTTCTCGCTGCCGCTCTCGAAAAAGATCCCGCACGACGTATCGCCAGTGTGGACCTGCTGCGTCAGCAATTTGTCGAGGCGGTCACGAATCCACAATCAGCGAATCGCCCCAAAGTACCGGCCACACCGCCGCCACTGGCAACACAGTCTCACTCGGACAACTCGGCAGCAGCATCCAGTTCCAGACCAGTTGACGAATTCCCGCCCGCACAACTCACGACGATGGCCCGGCTGCAGCAGTTCTTAGACGACCGCATGCCCTATTCAGTGAAATGGATGCTGTCGATCGCATTTCTCACGCTGCTCATAAATTCCGGAACAACCGGTCCCCGAAATACCATTCCGGAGATCCTGGTCATCTCCATCATCCTTGGCGCCTTGGGTGCCTGGTTGCTGCCTTCCGCAAAGTCCAAACTCAGGACAGCCGTTGACCACATGCGGTCGCGTGGCCCTGCCACGTCCAATGTTCCACCCGTGATGGCATCGTCCGATCCAGCGGTGCCAGCGCGTGGCCAGGCAACGCAGCAGCGGCAGAAAGCATCCCCAGTCATCCTGCGCAACGCGTCTCCCACAACAGTGCGCATTATTCCTGTCAGCCAGCGTCTGGTGACAATGACGTCCTCAATGGCCCTCTCGCTGTCGTCGGTGCTGGTCGTTTCCCTATTGCTGTACTTCGCCACGCCCGTGTTGCCGTCCGAGGCCGATGCGTCGTTTTTCGCGATCGCGACTCTCATGCTCACGTGGGCAGTTATCGTCCCGTCGCGTCTGATGGAAGGCACCCGCATCGAACCATGGTATCGCCGCATGATACTTGGCGGTTTTGGAGCAAGTGCCGGACTGGTGGTCGGCAGAATGGCCCGATTTCTGATGCTTGAAGAATCCGCCATGCTGAAAAGCTCCGGTCGCGGATACCTGGAACGTCTGAGCAGTCTGTCCACCGAAACCAACACTCCAACCGTTGCTGGATTCGTGATCTTCCTGACTCTGCTGTTTTTTGTTCGTCGCTGGTGGTGGCAGGCAGACAGTTTTCGCAAACAACGCCTGCGGATTCCTTCAGCGCTTGCCACAGCATTTATCGCGATGCTGCTGGCCAGACTGACAGCCTTCCCGGTGACGTTTGCCGGCACACTGTCACTGGCGGTGTCCGTCGTCGTGCAACTGTCTTCAGCCTGGACTCCGATCGACCAGCGATTCCTCAGCGTCGGTTCTGCGGAAACGGGCGGGCGACGCTGAACGGGATTGTCAGAAACATGCCCCGACGCGCCGGATCTGTTCAACAACAGTTCGGCGTCTTACTGACGGACAACATGCAGACAATTCCAGGCGTTGCCCATGGCAGACACCGTCACTGATCATTAAAACTTACAACCAACACCAGATTCTCCCGGGCGACACAACAAAAACCGCCGTGCCGGCACACGGGGCTGTCCTGAAGGAACTTCCATGATTCAACCACGGAGCAGGTCCTGATGCAAGATTCTTCTGTTACCAGTGTCCAGGCAACGTTCGTGTGGGGTCCCGTCCTTCTGCTGGGTATCGGGCTGTTACTCTTTATGTTCCTCGTACTGCGCCTTCTCCGGCCGAACTGGCGTTTACCGGTGGTGATCGTTTCGACAGCGCTGCTACTCGCCGTTGGCAACTTTGTCGGACTGCAGAGAAGCGTCGTCGTCCCACCGCCTCCACAGGTCGTACAGTCCGGCCTCAGTAGTCAGGACTGGCAGCGATTGCTCAATTCGGCAGGGGCTTCACAAACCGGGGGCCCGCAAACGGTGCCGCAGTCGACGTCGGAAGGTGGCGAGCCCCTGTTCGCCACCAGGCCGGACAATCAATCACCGGACGGCGTCGCCACCCCCGGGACTGGGACTGCAAAGTCTCAGGATCCCGGCGCCTCACCACAAACAACACAGCGTGCTGAAGAACGGCCCGATCGCCGCAAACAGCTGGCGGACTTCGCCGGTCGACTTGGCCAGCTCGTGCGTTCTCAACTGGAAAGCCCCGCGACGGTAAGTCCCGCCACCAGTTCCGCAGGAGAATCGGCGAACGGTGATGTTGTCGTCTTTCAGTTGTCCGAAGAGATGCTCCGCCAACTCCTCGGAGATTCCGCCACAGAAATGTTGCAGACATTCAATGCCCAACTGCCGGGAGGCATTCGTCAGACGTACGCACTGATTCCCCTGTCCTCGCCAGTTGGGGCAACTGTCCCACAGGTGCAGCCCTTGCTCGCCGCCAGCGGACTCAGCACACTGGCCGATTCGCTGGTTTCACTCCTGATGAACGACGACGCGGGACAATCCACAACAATCGCCGAAACCAGCGACACTTCAGCACCGAAAGATACGACTCCAGCCGCTGAAGAACCACTGCCGGAATGGATCAGCACGCCGCGCCCCGATCAGCTGGTCGCGCAGACCTCACCCCAGTTTTCGGGAGCAGACGAAAAAGCCGCGCTGAATACGGCCGTCAGTAGCACAGCTCTGAAGTTTGTCCTGCTGAAACATGCCGGGAAACTTCCCGAAGTGCAAAACGGCACATGGGACAGCAAACTGCAACTGTCCGCCAGTCTCGCTGAACAATGCATCGCCAGCCGCTATGTCCGTTCCGAATCACTCGACACCGGAGTCGAAGGACAAAAGTCTTTCCGAGTGCACTACGCCCTCGTGGAAGTTCCCGCGACAGTTGAGCAGAAGATCCTTGCGGCCATCACTTCCGAACTGCGAACGGGCCGTGCGGTTGTGTTGACCGCGGTCGTCGGCGGACTGTGGCTCACCATCACCATCACCGCCGCGGGACTGCGGTGCGTTACAGCCACTGTCCGCAGCCGCCGCCGGCTGGGCTGGCCTCTGCTGACCCTGTCTCTGCCCATGGCACTAATGCTGCTGATCGCCCTGACGACGCTGCTGTCGGGGAGAACCCCGCGACCTCAGTCTCCACTCGTCAGTTGGGCCCACGGACCGGCCCAACTGACGGTGAATGAATAAAAAAGGGGTCAGGTCTCTTTTTTCCCAAACTGGAAAAGTAGAATGTCCCCTTTTGCGATTTGCGGCCAGCGGCTAGTGCGTCACTGGCACATGCTTGCCGGTGACTCGCACCGTGCTGGCCTGCGGTCCCTTGTCACCGTCCTGCTGCACAAACGTGACTTCTGAATCCAGATCCAGCTCGTCAAAGCGGCCGTCGAGGACTGCGTTGCGGTGAAAGTACACGCGCAGTCCTTCAGGGGTCAGCAGAAACCCATAGTCCTCCAGCGGAAACAACTCAGAAACCACCCCGCGCGGTTCGGGCACGTGAAACTTGGTATTCCCCCGGATTTCGCGTGAGTAATCTTCCAGCTGGCGGCGCATCGCTCGAAACGCATCCCGAATTGCCACATGTGCATCTTCATGGGCGGCGTTCTTTTCCTGCGGACGATGTGCAATCAGTTCCTTCCGCGGTACCTCGACCCGAATCATCACCTCATACCGCTTTCCCTGATGTGCGTGGTGATGCGGAAGGGTCAGAGTCACATGGCAGCTGGTAATGCGATCACAGAATTTCTCCAACGCATCGACATGTTGACGAATTTCAGCCTCCACAGCCTCAGAATGATCGAGCCCCCGAAATGTGATTTCCAGTGGAACCTGCATGGTGTTCATACTCCCGAACCGGAGACAGTCGTGGATCAGGTGTGCCCGCTGGCACCCCTATGCATCACCACTCAGCAATCATCGTTCCATACCCACGGAATCAGCCGTCGCAAACGACCGCTGGCCGCCAGCTCGACGGTCGACTTTATAGTGGTCATCCCCTTTGTGCATTCACGAAGGCACCTCAAACCGCAAGACGACGGCAAGGCGCCCGCAGGCAATCTGTTTCGCTCTGCAGCAGCAGCGATCTCGCTGATTTTTCTCGCTCCCGTGAAACGGATCGTAGTCAGCAAAGTCAACGAAAAAAGGCCTGTCGGATTTCAAACAATCCGCAGGCCTTTTTCAGGATGGTAAGGTCTCTCAGGCACTCACCATTGTGGCAAGCTCGGCTCTCAGGCGAGCTGCGTCTCTCTCTCCAAAACTCCGCGGCTTTCTCAAGGCAGCGGTTGGGCTTCAGGATCTCACTCTGAGCCCGCGTCTCTTTCATATCAATCACAATGCAAGCAGCATGCCAAAACCAGCAATCGAGATCATCCGACGACACAATCGAATCACAAAAACAACCACAAGTCCAATCAAAAAAACACCTTACGCACACCATGGACTCATAAAAATCATCCTGAACGCCACACACACTGGCATTCCATCCTCGAGGAATTGAAATTTTTACACCGGAAAACCCCTTGTAATTGTTACAAACCCAATCGGACTTCGAACCGTGCCGAAGTGACTTTGCCCTGTGCCAATTCGTCACACTGCGTGCGAATCCGGAACATGTACAGGTCAAAGGGATCTTCAGGACTTCCATGGAACTCGGCGTCCGCAGTCCCAACAGCCGTCTCGTCTGAAGGCGTTCGATGTTTCGGAGCGTTTCCATTCGCAGGGACGCCACATTGAAGCGGTGCGGGCGAGCGATGCGAGAATTTGCTCCCCAACAGGCTGGACGGCAAACGCCGGCACTCAGGGCTCAGCGATCAGTTCGCGATATTCTCCCTGGCATTGCGCGGCCAGTTTCTGCAGCCAGGTAATCGAGCGATCGGTGTAGGCACCATTTCCAAACCGAATCACGTGCACCGTGATCGCGCCCGCGACATGGCGAATGTCCCGCAGATCGGCTTCCGTCAACGCTGGCTCATCGCCGTCCGTCAGAAAGTAGACAACATCCGGCTTCAGGCTGAAGGCTTCCAGTAACGCAGGCTTATGATCCGTACCATGGTCTGATGCGATGCGATCAATCTCCTGGGTCGCGAGCTGTTTATTAACTTCCGTCGCAAAGTACAGAGGCTGTTCCGCCTGTCGTCGCAGCTTCAGACGTTCTCGATATTCGCTGTAAAGAATGACAGCAAACTGCTGATTTGGCTGCAGCAGCCGGAGACTGGCTTTCAACTGTGAGCGTGCCATTCTCAGACGAGGACCATCCATACTGCTGCTGGTGTCGATCACGTAGACGAAAGATTTTCCGTGACCAACAATGTTCATGAACGTTGTTTCACCGGGCCCTCCTACGCCGCCAATTCGCCGAGCCCCACCTTGTTGGGATGGCTGAATCAGCGAACGACTGCCGGATGCCGCGCCGCCCGCAAGGCCGTTCAACGGTGTTCCAGGCCCGATCAAACCGGGAAATGGCTGATTGTCTTCTCCTGTGGCATCGGCGGCCTGAGCACCACTGGCGAGACTGCCGATGTCCGGGACCTCAGAGGGAAGTCGACTGTCAGACCGCTGTGGATCGGGGACTGCCGTATCGTCGCTTTGGCTTGGCGAAGGGGAATTCTCGCCGACCTGCGTCGTATCGGCATCCCCCGCGCCAGGCAACGTCCCGGAATCACGCGTCCCGTCGTCTGTTCCGTCCACTGGAAACAGACCGACTTCGCGAAAGACTTCTCCGCCGGGATTCCCGGGGCTGCCCTGCTGGCAACCCCGAAACAACACGACAGCCAGCAGCAGCACTGCCATATGCAACAGCAGTGAAATCGCCGTTCCGGCAAGAAACGAGCGCAACGATGGCCCAGAAGTCGAGTTGGGTGACTTGAGAGCCGCGTCGCTCAAGGATAGCTACTCCCATGCATTCAAAACGCCTGCAGCACGCCACCCGGCGCTAATTCTCTGACGACATCAGGTGCCTCCGATCGGCATGATGCCCCCTGGGAATTGTCGGGACTGCGGATCCTTTATGTGAGTTCAGTATTCGAAAATGCTCACGATTCGTCAAGATCCAACGCTTACCGCAGCCTGCGGACCTACGAGTCACGCGGGCAGACGCAACAAGGGCCAGGATGAGATGTCAATGGGGTTCCTGCGCTGAAGATTCCATTCTGAGGATTGCTTCCAGCGACCATTCTCCGTGGATGCGGGATAGCGTAAGAGGGGATCGCCACGATACACTGTGTCCGATAAACGCTCCCGGCCTCTCCCAACCCGTTGTCGTGTCTTCAGGACAGGGTCTGTTGAATCGGTGGGGTGGTGCAGCAGTCAAGTTCACCAGGAAAACCAAACATGGCCAACGGCAAACATTCACCACTGAAGCATCGTGACATCGAGATCAAGGAAGATCATTCGTATTCCCGAGCCCCGGGCATGCTGCCGGGCAAGCACAAGCGCTACCACGCCAAAGTCGGCGGTCGTACTGTTAAGGGTTCGCTGGACGAAGTGAAAGCGGCGATCGATCATCACGTCGACAACAAACCGGGGGCCTCAACGCCATAGCCTGATCTCCCCGCTGGGGAATAAAGTTTGGGGCAGGACGAGTGCACCCGTTGAGACGCATGACTCAACTGGCTCAGGTGGAACTTCGCTGGTGCGTCATGCTCGCGGCTCAGGTGGAACTTCGCCCTCCCAGTCAATCCCAGGCTATCTTTGTTCATGCGTGACTCTGCGGCTACTGCAAGAGTCAGGCTGGGTATCGACCGACGAGACGTAAAACGCCAGCCGCACAGGTTTCAGGATGGGCACCAGGTAATTCAACGCCGTCACAACTCGAACAGCGGAGTGGAAGGATGGAATCGGGTGTCACTGCAGGCTGTGGACCTGACGTCAACGATCGTTACGGAATTCCGCAGTGTGCGGCCTCAGGGCAGCGCCATACGGGATTGCTTGCGCATCAGTTTGGACCGGAAGCTCAACCGGTTGTGCGAACGGGGCGAAGGCGTTGGATCCTGCAGACCGGACTGGCGGGCCTTGGAGGACTCACGCTGCCGATGTGCCTGCGGGCAACCGCGGCGGCAAGTCCGCAGCAAACGACGATTTCGCGTCCCGTCCGTTCCGTGATTCAAATCTGGCTTTCGGGTGGGCCGAGTCAGCTGGACATGTGGGACATGAAACCGGACCAACCGGTGGAGATTCGGGGGCCATTCCGCCCCATTTCGACCAGCGTTCCGGGCGTTCAGATCTGTGAACATCTGCCGCTGCAGGCCGCGATGCAGGACCGTTTTGCCATCGTGCGTTCAATGGACGCCACCGCCAGCAATCATACTCCGATCACCTTTCAGGCGGGCAACCCGAAAGCGCAGCGGACGGAGACGGGACGACAGGGCGGTGGTTATCCGTCCATGGGAGCTGTGGCGGCGCGGTTTCGCGGTCCGAATCAGCCCGGCATGCCACCGTGGGTCGCGCTCGCCAACAGTCTCGCCGCAGACATTTACGGAGCGGGCGATCTGGGCCAGGCCTATGAGCCTCTGGATGGCGTGCGAATCAACGGACGATTTTCGCTGCCGAAAGGGATCGAAGTCCCGCGCCTGCAGGACCGCGATCAGTTGCGTCGCGAGCTGGATCGATTCCGCAAATCGCTGGACACATCGATTGGCTATCAGCAGCAGGACCAATACACCCAGGCCGCATTTGATCTGGTCCTCGGTGGCGCTGCGCAGCGAGCCTTTGACCTGACGCAGGAACCTGACAGCATCCGCAATCGGTATGGGAGGGATTCACTTGGTGAAAAGGCCCTGCTCGCCCGTAGACTGGTGGAAGCCGGTGTCACATTTGTCACACTCAGCGACGCATGGGGACATTGGGACCATCATGGCGATGAAGTGCAGTGGGGCGGCATTGTGAAGGGACTCACGCCCATGCTTCCGGTTCTGGATCGGGGAATTACGGCACTCGTCAGCGATCTGGAAACTCGCGGACTCCTGGAATCAACGCTGGTGATTGTGATTGGTGAATTTGGTCGCAGCCCGGTGATGACAAAAACGGCTGGTCGAGACCACTGGCCATCGGTGATGTCATTCCTGATGGCCGGAGGTGGCGTGCAGGGCGGACAGGTGATCGGGGCCACGGACCGCCGCGGCGGTGCCATTCAGGAAAACCCATTAGGCCCGGGGGACCTTGCCGCGACCGTCTTTGAGCACCTCGGCATTGCCCCATCCGGACACTGGACCAATCCCGCCGGCCGCCCAGTGCCACTCGTCGAACAGGGCCGCTCGATCCTGCAGCTGAGCTGACGCATGGTCGGGACGGCGAGTGCACACCCTCGTCGCCCCATCTCGCGTTCATCATCGTGCTTAGCGCAGCGGTACTCGTACTCATACTCGTACTCGTGCTCGAAGGGACATAATCCACGCGCTGTTCATCCGTGTCCAACCGTCGTCCGCCCCCCGTCAACAATTCCCGGCTCAGGTGGAACTTCGCCCTCCCCGCCAAATCCAATCGATCCCAATCCATCTGTGTTTCTCTGTGTCCATCCGTGGTTCAAAAATCGCCAGCCCCAGACATGATGGCAGGATCACGGACGTCAAACGTGTTCAGACGCCGATCCGCTGTGGTCAGTCCGTTTTTACGCCGGTTCTCAAAGCGGCGCGCTCACACATGCCGTCGCGTTGCGACTCGGAAACTCCGTTCTGCCGCATAACCTCGGATTGGCATCCGAGGCTTTCACATGCCGTCGCGTCGCGACTCTACAACTCGCACATCGCGTTGCGATTGAATTGCGAAGCAATGCCATGCAACGGCCTCGGACGCCAGTTCGAGGAAGTCATACGACGCATCGGTCGGAGTTGCAAAGCAACGGCAGGTGCCGCCAATCAGCGATCACAACAATTCGGATCGCCGTTTCGAGCATGGGGCGACGGGAATTCCGGGCGAGTCGAATCATGTCGCCCCGTTGGGGCTTGAGGACCACCCACACACTCCATTCCATGGGCTGACGCCCATGGCTACATCCTACCGCCGCTCCGCGGCTAAATCGCAAAACCCGCGGCTTGCGAAGAGGTAAAACTGGTGCCAGCCATTTGTCGGTAACTCCATGCTCTTGCTGGTGCTCGTACTCGAGCTCGAAGTGACATAATCCACGCGACGTTCATCCGTGTCCAACCGCCCCCTGTCAACAATTCCCGGTTCAGGTGGAACTTCGCCCTCCCCGCCAATCTCATTCGATCCCAATCCATCTGTGTTTCTCTGTGTTCATCCGTGGTTTCAACCCGCCCCGTCCACAATTACCGGCTCAGATGGAACTTCGCCCTCCCAGTTACTGCCGGGTTGATGACGGATAGATCGCCCACAAACACGGGAAACCCGCAAAATCCGGGTAATCTGCATCGATTGCGTAAACCTTATCGATAAGCATCAGCGGCCAATTTGCCGAGGTCTCCGCGTTGCCGGCCGACGTAAACCAGGGGCCGAACGGGCATTTGCGGACGAAAAATTGCCCGGGTTGGGGGGAACGGGTGTGCGGAATTGGCAGAAAAGTGGGAACGGCCGCGAAAAGCCGGGGAACCTGGTAAACTCAGTACGCGGTAACCACTGGACTTGTCGAAAACCAGAGTTTAAGATACCGAGTTCTTTCGCGTGGCAGCCCCTTAGGGGACGGATGTTCCGTCCTGGCGTCGTGCACTGGCCTTTAACCCCGGTAACGGAAACTGCATCCAAGCGGAATTCGGAACGGGATTGAGTGGGATCTGGAATGGTCGATCGTAACCTTTTAAGAGAATTCAACATTGATGAGGCGGAACTGGATGCGGTGATTGCCGCGTCGTTCCCCGACTTTGCCGAAGAAGACATTTATCACGAGCAGGCACAGGCGTACGACCTGAACCAGATCCTGACCGGAACGATTGTGCGAGTCGACAACGAAGAAGTTGTCGTTGACATTGGTTACAAGAGCGAAGGTGTTGTTCAGCGCGACGAGTGGGACGACATGGAACCCCCACCGGAAGTCGGCCAGCGCATCGAAGTGGAGCTCGAAGAATTCGAAGACTCCATCGGCCTGATCGTGCTGTCCAAGCGTAAGGCGGACCGTCGCCGCGAGTGGGAAAAGATCATCAGCACCCACAAGGAAGGCGATATTGTCAAGGGGCAGGTCATCCGCAAGATCAAGGGTGGTCTGTTGCTGAACATTGGCGTGAACGTGTTCCTGCCAGCCAGCCAGGTGGACATTCGTCGACCGAACGACATCGCCGAATACATCGGGTCCGAAATCGAATGTATGATTCTGAAGATCGACGAAGCCCGACGCAACATCGTTGTGTCTCGCCGCCGTCTGATCGAAGAAGAACGCGAAAAGATGAAGAAGACCCTGCTGTCCAATCTGCAGATTGGTCAGATCCGCAAGGGTACGGTCAAGAACATCGCCGACTTCGGGGCCTTCGTGGACCTGGGCGGTATCGATGGTCTGCTGCACATCACCGACATGAGCTGGGGGCGTATCAGCCATCCAACCGAGATGGTGCGGATCGACGACGAGATCGAAGTCATGGTCCTCAACATCGACTATGACAAGGAAAAGATCGCACTGGGACTGAAGCAGAAGTCTGCCAGCCCATGGGCCAACATCAGCACCAAGTACCCAGTCGGGTCCAAAGTGCAGGGCGAAGTGGTCAATGTGCTGTCTTACGGTGCCTTCGTCAAACTGGAAGACGGCATCGAAGGGCTCGTGCACATCAGCGAAATGTCCTGGACACGCCGCGTCAATCACCCCAGCGAACTGGTGGCGATTGGCGACAAGGTCGAGGTCATGGTGCTGGGGATCAACGAAGACAAGCAGGAAATCTCACTGGGCATGAAGCAGACTCAGCCCAATCCGTGGGACGAAGTTGCGACCCGTTACCCGGTCGGTTCCATCGTCAAGGGCACCGTTCGCAACCTCACCAACTACGGTGCGTTCGTCGAACTTCAGGAAGGTGTGGACGGCCTGCTGCACATCAGCGACATGTCCTGGACCCGCAAGGTGTCCCACGCCAACGAAATCCTGAAGAAGGGCGATCCGATCGAATGCCAGATCCTGTCGGTCGACGAAGATCGCCGTCGTATCGCACTTGGTCTGAAGCAGCTGTCTGAAGACCCATGGGAAACACGAATTCCCGAGAAGTACGCTCCCGGCAAGACTGTCTCCGGCAAGGTCACGAAGATCACCAACTTTGGCGTCTTTGTGCAGCTGGAAGACGATCTCGAAGGGTTGTTGCACGTCTCGGAACTCGCAGACCACAAGGTCGAGCATCCGGAAAGTCTCGTGTCAGTCGGCCAGGAATTGGAAGTCCGCGTGCTCCGCGTGGACACCGGCGAACGCAAGATCGGGCTCAGCCGCAAGTCAGAGCCGAAGGAAGCCGAATCCGCACCTGCAACGGAAACCGCAGCAGGCGGCGCCGCGACTCAGGCTCCCCCGAAGGCTCGCGAAGAACTCAAGGGTGGTATGGGATCGGGTTCCGGTCCGCTGTTCTCCCTTGGCGGTGGCGAAGACAAGTAGCCTGCACCCCTAAATGGTGTGTCTGACTGAATAGCCAAAGCAGGCGACCTGTTCCGCAGGTCGCCTGTTTTTTTGTTGGCCCGTCAATACCGGCAAACACATTCGATGTGTGTCGGCGAGCCGATGCGGCTGGTATCTGGCTGGTTCCGTCGTTGAAATCATCCGAGCACAAGTCCCGATGATCCGACGTTAAACAGGTTTTG
Organism: uncultured Planctomycetaceae bacterium; assembly: GCA_903924405.1. GTDB lineage: Bacteria > Planctomycetota > Planctomycetia > Planctomycetales > Planctomycetaceae > SXXK01. The sequence goes on from CAIYBH010000373.1 coordinate 21,609, forward strand.
GTTCTGCACCACGGCGCAGGCTGTTGCCATGCCTGTTGCTCAAGCCTCTGCTTTACTGGTCGCCGTATCTCACTCAGCAGCGGCATGCGTCACTGACAAATCAGACGGCAGTGCCACGATTGCCGTGGCAACCTTTCACTCGCCAGCCCTCAGTTCGCCAACAAACTTTTTTCAGTTTCGGGGAAAAGAACTGCATTCGTTCTATTGATTGGAACACGCGGCCCGGTATAACGCCGCGCAGTGTACGAAGTCACGCATATTGACTGGGGATCAGAGTGTCCCCCACAAAACGCCGTCTGACCATGGTGCTTGCCAGTCAACACCGTGTGCAGAACTCAAACCAAAGGCAGCGGTGACCACGCCGACGCCTTCAACCTGGCCTGCCGCATGTCCAATGCGGCCAGATCAGGAAGGACTCGATAGAACGCAGGATGGATTTTTGCATGTCAGTCCGGGATGGAGTCGGCCGGTACTGACCCGAGTCTGCCGACTTCAGACGTCTGCGAAGAGAACACCTTTCTGCAAGCGGTCCCCGGAATGGGGTATCTGCGGACTGGCCTGAGCTGTAGTGGATTCCGTACCCGTACCTGCTGTACTTGATGGGCTGCAGCGTTCCGGAATGGACAACCAGCGGATTCAGTGCTTCACCCGGCGTCGCTTGTGCAGAAGGTGCTTTAGCGGATTACGGAGTAGATGTTCGTGACTGAATCCTTGTTTGTCGGGGCCGACAGCAGTCCAGTGTCCCTCGGCAGTCCGGAAGTTGAAGAGCCTCCGGGAAGTGTGGGCCTTTCGTCGCCTCAAAAGTACATTGACACAATCAAAGCTGCGGCCCGCGTTTCCAGAGAGGAATCGGGATCGCGATCCCCGGGCAACGGCTCGGCAACAAACTCCACCAACCCGCTCTCGGCTGTGGCCGATCGAGCCTTTGCGACCGCAAAGACGCAGTCCACCAGAATCGACGCCGCCCATGTCGACTCTGCCCCCGTTCGCCACGAGAATGCTTTGACGACCTTGTTTCGGGAACGATTTTTTCCCGACACCTCGGACGCGGACTGGGATGACTGGCGCTGGCAATCCCGGCATCGGATCCGCACCCTCGAGCAGTTTGAGAAGATGCTGGAGCTGTCGGTTGAAGAGCGCGATGTTCTGGCAGACGGAGGCACACTGCTGCCTACGGCCGTGACTCCGTACTACATGAGTCTGCTGGATCCGGAAAATCCACTGCAGGCACTCCGCAAAACCGTCGTCCCCACCACTCGCGAATTCCAGCGTTCCCCTGGCGAGGCCGATGATCCGCTGGGAGAAGACGGACACAGCCCGGTCCCGGGCCTGGTTCATCGATATCCGGACCGAGTACTGCTGTTGCCACTGGACTTCTGCTCCACATACTGCCGCTACTGCACTCGTTCACGCGTCGTTGGTCATGGAGAAATCCAACCCAATGTGCAGCGACTGGAAGCCATCTTCCACTACCTCGAAGAAACGCCACAGGTTCGCGACGTGCTGATCTCCGGTGGTGATCCACTTGCGCTCAGCGATGAAAAGCTCGACTGGATCCTCGGACGTCTTCATGCGATTCCGCATATTGAGTTTGTGCGTATCGGCACGAAGATGCCCGCCGTTCTTCCGCAACGCATCACTCCTGAACTCTGCACAATGCTGCGCAAGTATCATCCCCTGTGGATGAGCGTGCATTTTCTGCATCCCGACGAATGCACGCCGGAAGCCAAACATGCCTGCAGTCGACTGGCCGATGCCGGGATACCGCTGGGATCACAGACTGTGCTGCTGAAAGGTGTCAACGATGACGTGGACATCATGAAACAACTGGTCCACCGCCTGCTGTTGATGCGTGTGCGTCCGTACTATCTGTACCAGTGTGATCCCATCAGCGGTTCGGCTCACTTCCGCACCCCGGTCTCCAAAGGCCTGGAGATTATTCAGGGCCTGCGTGGGCACACCACGGGCTACGCTGCGCCGACGTATGTGATTGATGCTCCGGGTGGTGGTGGAAAAATCGTTCTGCAGCCGGATGCGGTTGTTGGTCGTGACGGCAATGATCTGCTGCTGCGGAATTTTGAGGGCAAGGTGTTTCGTTATCCGGACCACGAAGGTGGCACCGCGGGAACACACCTTTCCTGAGTGCCCTTCGAAGAGTTGCGGATAGCAAACCCATAGCTGCGCCCGTGGTCTTCGTGCTGATTCTGATCAGACGCGAATGGAAACGATCACGTCTCAACACCGACAAGGCGTTGTGACCTCGTCGGTGCATGACTGCCACGGGTTCTGATCAGAATTCATCGCGTGGAACTCAGCCAGCTGGCCGAGTTCCACGCCGGGACCTGCGGCCGGCGTGGAAGAACTCTCCGACCTCTAAAACTCGGCATGGCCGGGCGTTCGTGGGAACGGGATCACGTCACGGATGTTGGTCATTCCCGTGATCAGCAGCACAGCTCGTTCCAGCCCCAGCCCGAATCCTGCGTGCGGCACCGTGCCGTACTTGCGCAGATCGGTGTACCACCAGTAGTCATCCGGATTCAGGTGGCACTCGTGCATGCGCTGCACCAGCACATCCAGGCGTTCTTCACGCTGACTTCCGCCGATGATTTCGCCGACCCCGGGCACCAGCACGTCCATCGCACGCACCGTTTTTCCATCGTCGTTGCAGCGCATGTAGAACGGTTTCAGAGTCCGGGGGTAGTTGTAGAGGATGACAGGCTGGCCGAAATGCTCCTCCGTCAGAAATCGCTCATGTTCGGTCTGCAGATCACTGCCCCATTGAACCTCGTAATCAAAACGACGACCGCTCTTCAGAATGATGTCGATCGCCTCGGTGTAGGGCAGACGAATGAAGTCTTTGGAGCGGATGCTTTCGAGGCGTGCCATCACTCCGGTATCGATCCGCTGACTGAAAAACTCCATGTCCTCACTGCAGTCGTTCAGGACGTCATTCACCATGGTTCGGATGAAGGATTCCGCCAGATCCATATTGTCGTTCAGGTCGTAGAAGGGCATTTCCGGTTCCACCATCCAGAATTCAGCAAGGTGGCGTGTGGTGTTGCTGTTTTCTGCGCGAAAGGTGGGGCCAAATGTGTAGCAGTCGCCGACTGCGGTCGCGTAGGTTTCAGCCTCCAGTTGTCCGCTGACGGTCAAGGAGGCTGGTTTGCCGAAAAAGTCCTGTTTCCAGTCGATCTGATCGATTTGTTTTCTGGCCAGCAGAGCCAGGTCCAGTGTGGTGACCTGAAACATTTCCCCGGCCCCTTCACAGTCCGACGTGGTGATGATGGGGGTATTGAGATAGAGGAAACCGCGTTTCTGAAAAAACGAATGGATGGACCAGCTGATGCGGTTTCGCACACGGGCCACTGCTCCGAAAGTGTTGGTGCGAGCTCGCAGGTGCGCGATGTCCCGCAGAAACTCCATCGTGTGTCCCTTTTTCTGCAGCGGGTACGACACTGGATCTGCAGTTCCCAGAACTTCCAGTGAGGTCGCCTGCAGCTCGATCCGCTGGCCTTTTCCGGGCGAATCCTTCAGCAGTCCCTCAACGGACACGCTGGCTCCGGTGGTCACCAGCTTGATGGTTTCTTCGTAGCCCGGGACCGTGTTTTCCACCACGATCTGCAGATTCTTCATGCAGCTGCCGTCATTGAGCTCGATGAATGAGAAGCCATTTTTGGAATCCCGGCGCGTGCGAACCCAGCCTTTGGCGACAATCTGAGTCCCGGCCTGTCCATCCTGAAGAATGCGGGCGATGCGAGTGACTGGCATAGTGGAAAATCCGGTAACAGAGAAGGAGGATGAAGGGATCAGGTTGGCCCCGCAGCAGAAGGGACTGCACGTGGTCGCAGGTCCTCGGAGGGCAGGACGAGCCACGCAGCAAAAATCCCCGGACGGCGGAGACGGCTGGTGGAATGATGCGGCAAAATGGCAAATTCGGCAAGGCAGGCCTGAGTGACGTCCGGAGACAGGAATCCTGAGCTACGGCTAGCTTTCCTGCTAGATTTTACGTCAGTCCGGGGATGGGATCACTGTGGTAGACCAGATGGGGGCGGTTCAGATCATCGTGCCAGGCCACGGTCTGTGGCACTCCGAGTGCCTGATAAATGGTCGCCGCCAGATTTTCCGGGCGTTGAGGATCCAGTGCGGGCCATGCTCCGATGGCATCGGTTTCGCCCACAACGCGTCCCCCCTGAATTCCGCCTCCGGCAAGAAATACCGACTGCACTGCGCCCCAGTGATCACGGCCCGGTTGTTTGTAATGCGCGGGCAGCAGCGTGATACGGGGCGTGCGGCCGAATTCTCCGGCCATGACAATCAGTGTCTGATCCAGCAGCCCCGATTCGGCAAGATCGTCCAGCAGCGCTGACAGTGCGCGATCCGTTGGCGGAAACAGGTTATCCTTCAGATGGGGAAACGCGTTTCCGTGGGTATCCCAGGTTTCATCATTACCCAGATTGACCTGCACCAGATTGACCCCGGATTCAACCAGCCGACGGGCCATCAGCAGCGACCAGCCGAACGAGTTGCGTCCGTAGCGGTCCTGAACCGCATCGGGGGCTCGTGTCACATCCAGTGCCTGGCGAACATGGGAATCCGTCAGCAGTGAAATGGCACCCTGACGATGGCGATCGAAATTTTCCACCTGGGCGGCGGTCTCCAGCACATCACACTGCCGCTCCAGTTCGCTCAGCAGCGACACACGACGGGAGAGTTGCGGGTGTGTCAGCCCGTGGGCCAGAGTCAGACTGGGCGCTTCGAACAGCCGTTTGTCGGCAAGACCACGGTCCTGATGATCAAAGCGATGAGTTGGAAAGGCCCCGTAGGAGGTGCTGTGGAACGGCGACGCTTCGATAAACCATGGATTGCGCTGGTGCCCCATGGCTCCGGCATACTGCCCCGGAATGACACGACCGGAATAATGCACGAGTTGTTCAGGGAGCACGGCCGCTGGGGGCAGGTTGTTGCGAGGGCGCGTTACCGTTCCGGCCACTGCAGCGATACTGGGCCAGTCCTGAGGACGTGGCAGGTTGGGATTGAATCCGGGCGGCAGTTCTGTCCGCCCCGTCAGCATGATGTGGTGTCCGGCGGAGTGATCATTGGAGGGATGCCCCAGCGATCGGCACAGCGACCAGAGATGGCTGCGGAGGGCCAGCCCCGGCAGGTGCTCACAGATCTGCAGGCCCGGTGTGGCGGTTGAAATCGGGGCAAATTCACCACGCACCTCTGCCGGCGCCTGTGGCTTCATATCGAAGCTGTCGTGCTGCCCCAGACCACCGGACAGAAAAATGTAAATGCACGCCTTGAAGGGGGCAGGGCCCGGGTTGTCGGCGGTCATCGCCCGCAGCCCCGGCACATGATTCATCCCCAATCCCAGCAAACCAATCCGGCCCACCTGCAGAGCGGTACGGCGGGCGATGCGAGGGTGGCCAAACTGATGGTGGCTGAGCGGCATAGGTCACCTCGGCGGGAATTTTTCAGCTCATGGCCCAACAGCCTGCAGAAAGACCCGAAAAATGCCGGACGACAGAACCCTTCATCAGACACGCCCTGCGGGGCTTCGGCAACGCGTTGAGTTGCTGTGATGAAGAGCAGTGATCCGGCCGGACCACTCAGAGACAAGGCCTCGGAGAAACAGGAAACGACGGAAATCCGGTGGGAAACGCAGCGAAAAATCTGTAGGTTGTTCGGAATCTGACAGCGGCCATTTTGGTAGCACAGCAGCAGGAGAAAATTGCTGAACGCCGGGAAAAGCCGGTCAGAAGGCTGCCGCGTTACCACGGAGATCGCAGCAACCGGCAGACGGGAGCGGATGGAATTGATCTGGAGTGACAAAAAACCGAAAGCTGGTAGCTCAAGGGTAACCGATTTCTGGAAAAGCGCACAGCTAAAACGAAAAAACAGACGTTTGAAATCGGAAAAATAGCGGTGAAATCGGGGGAATTACGGAATTCGCCGCGTTGCATCGCGGAATTTCCCAACCTCCTGCCAATCCGCGGGAACACTCTGTTTCCGGGCGGATTGAATTCACGAAATCCCTCGCACGGACGTAAACTGGGACGGACGCAGCAGGACGAAGCGGCACATCCATGGGATTCTGAAAACAGTGAGGCAAGCGTGTCGATCATAGAGGAACAACGGGCAGTGATCGCAGAAGACGCATCGATTTCGACGGTTCGTGCCTGGTCATCCGACGACGTTGGCAACGACTTCGACTACGTTCCGGTGTCTCCCTGGGCCCCTCTTGCATTGTGCCTTGGCCTGCTGTCACTGACAGGGTTTCTGGGTCTGTTCGGCCTGTACATCGCCGGCTTCGGTGTGTTCATCGGGATTGCCGCGCTGTCGCGAATTCGGGCCTCCGCCGGGGCGGTCAAAGGCCAATGGCTGGCGGCACTCGGGTTGGCCCTTTCAGCCTGCAGCCTGGTCCTGGGCTCCGTGAAAATGGCTCATGCGTACTCCACCGAAGTTCCGGAGGGATACCAGCGAGTGAACTTCCCCCGAGAAATTGCGGACCGCCAGTTCGTCTACATTGGGGGCCGCCGCAAGATTCCCCCGGAAGTTCAGCCACTGCTCGGTAAGAAATTGTATCTCAAGGGGTTCATGTGGGCGACACAGGACACAGAAGGGCTGCCACGGTTCATTCTCCTGAAGGACAATGGGGAGTGCTGTTTCGGTGGTAAACCAAAGTCTCATGACTTCATCACCGTCACGCTGAAATCTTATCCGGAAGGTCAGCGGCCTCCGCTCGCGTCCCGCGCCCCCGGGATGTCTGACAAGGTTCTGACTCCGGAAGAGATGAAGACCTGGAACGCTGAATTTCCGAACCAATTGACGACAAAGGCGTTCATCGGCATGGTGGCTGTCGCCGGAGTTCTGCACGCTGATCCAAAAGCGGGTGAAACAGAGTCGCGAGAGGACTATGAGTTCGCGCAGGTGTACACCATGGATGCCGAGCTGGTTGAGGAAGCATGGACCCGCTTCTGACCCAGCCACGATCGCCCGCGTTTCTGCTCTTCCGCCGCCCCAAAACCGGGCTTTCCTTTTCTCAGCGTATTCACAACGCCTCATCCCGGTTATAATTCCGCAGTTTACCAGCAAGTCACACTGGAGACTGAAAGGCGCGTTGCCTGGATTGCCCGCGACCGGATTTCCGGTGCAGGCGTCCCACGTGCAGCACCATTCGCCCCACGTCGGAGTACCTGCTGGCAACAGAAATTGCCGGAGCCACCTGTTGGTCGCTGCCTTCAGTTGTCACTTCAGAACCTTAACTTCTGCTGAATTTCCGCAGCGGTCTGCTGGAACGCAACCCATCGATCAATGGCTGCAGAATCCAGTGGGCGGTTGAGTCAGCCAGATTCGTCAGGTTTCTGCCGGATGTGTCGACCAGAGCGGACAACGGAGACATTGAGTGCAAAGGATTATCCCCGTGAAAATCAGGCTGATGATTCTGCTTGGCCCACTGCTGTTGGGCACACTGCCCGGGTGCACTCAGCAGGATTCTGAAGGCTACGTGGAATTCAGGAAGACCGAGCCCGTTACCCCCGCTGACAAATCAGCAACGGCAGCTCAGGCGTCCGGCGACCCGACGTTGCCGGCGCAGACAGGCATGGCACCTCCATCCCCTGCCGAAACGCCGAGCGTCACTCCGACGCAGGACACCCCCATGCAGACTGAGAATGTCGACGGCAGCGGCAAAACATCCACGACAGACAACGGTTCGCCCGCAACTGCCGAAGCGAACTCGCCCCCAGCCACGTCTCCGTCATCCGCCCCCCCTGGAGCCACGAATTCGACGACGGACGCTCGGACGGTCACATCAGAGCAATCCGGGCTGACAGGTCCAGCAGATCAACCGACCGTGGACAATGCCGTCGCGACCGAGACGCGGGAAGTTAAGCTCCTGATTCCGGAAAAGCGTTTCCGCCGTGAAAGGCCGGGAAATTCACTTCGAGTCGGTTATGATGACATTGACCTGCTGAAAGTGCTGAACATGGAACCAGTGCCACCGAATGCACCAGACTTTTTCCCGCCGTGGTTGAAAGAACTCGATGGAAAAACCATCCGCATTCGTGGTTTCATGTACCCAACCTTTGTGGCCACAGGACTGACGGAATTTGTGCTGGCGCGTGACAATGGCATCTGCTGTTTCGTGCGACAACCGAAGGTTTACGATATCATTGGCGTAGTGATGGCTGACGGCGAGACGACGGATTATATCGCCAACAGGCCCTTCGATGTCGAAGGGATTTTTCGGATCGATCCTCAGGCGGATGACAAGGATCTGTCGCGTCTGTACCGTATTGAGCAGGCGAGAGTTCTCAACTGAACCGTTGTGGACCAAACCGCCCACCACAGACACCCCCGCTCAGGGAAGAACCGTCGCCGATTCCAGTGTGCTCAACGGACATGGTGATTGTTCCGCAGTCTGAAAAGGCCCACTGACAACGCTCTGATTCGGTGACCTGTGCCTCGGGCACATCCGGTCACCTTCCCCGACGGGGCAGGCCCATAGAATGCAAAAGGACCCTGAAATGCGCTGGATTCTGACACTGACCGCCCTGCTTCTGTTCCACTCCGTTGCCAACGCGTCGGTGTGCCCATTTTGTGATGCACCGACACTGGTGATGGCCGAACAGATTCAGATGTGTGACCACCTGCTGCTGGGAAAGTTCGTCGGCGGAACGAAAGCCACAGAAGTCACCGCTGGTGTGTCCCGCTTTGAGGTCGTCGACATCGGGTTTTCCAAAGGCGACAAATTCCAGAAAGGGCAGGTTCTGGAGATTCCACAGTACATCACCGGTGCCGAAACATCGCTGTACACACTGATGGGTCCGGAAGAGCGTCTTGAAGACTGGCATGCCCCGGCAGAGATTACCGACGTCGCATGGCAGTACCTGTCCAAAGTTCCGCTGCCGGTCACCGATCCTGCTGAACAGACTCGCCGGCTGGAATACTTCCTGCCATTCTTTGAACATCAGGACATGCTCATTTCCAATGATGCATTCGCTGAGTTTGCTGCGGCGCCCTACAGCGTCATCAAGCCGATGCGTGACAAACTGCCACGCGAAAAAATCCTCGCATGGCTCAACGATCCCAAAGTCTCCGTGACCCGAGTTGGTTTTTATGGACTGATGGCCGGACTCTGCGGCAAGCCTGAGGATGCGACGATCCTCGAAAAGAAGATCGTCACACTCGACGCCGACTTCCGCCTTGGAATCGAGGGCGTTATGGCGGGCTATATGCTGCTGAAAGGCGAAGACGGGCTCAAGGCGCTGGAAGACGCCAAGATGCGAACCAAAGTGGCCCTCAATGCTGACGGAAAAGAAGTCAGTCTGCCCTTCAGCGAAACCTACGCCGTCATGCAGGCACTGCGATTCATGTGGACTTATGAGCCAGATCACATTTCGCGGGACCGCCTGAAACAATCCATGCGGATTCTGCTTGACAGGCCGGAACTGGCCGATCTCGTCATCACTGACCTTGCCCGATGGAAGGACTGGAGCATTCAGGATCAACTGATGGCCATGTATGCTGACGAAAAATACGCCATCCCCGCGATTCGACGTGCGATTGTGCGTTACCTGTACTACTGCAGCCAGGAAAAGGGCGAGCCGGGTGCTGACGGAGTGGCTGTCAAACCAGATTCCGCGGTGAAGGCTGAAGCTCACCTGAAGGATCTGGAAGTCAGAGATCCGAAAACGGTCAGCGACGCCAAGCGGTTTCTCGTCCGGTAATCATGGCTCCCCGCTGATCACCTTGTCAGCCCGCGTCTGTGCACTCTTCGAATGACACAGCGGGCCAGGGCCGACGGCAGGCAACGCGGGCCATGTCAACGTGGGCCATGTCAACGCGGGCCATCCAGCCGTCGTTGAATCGACAGATTGTTTCACAGGCCTCTGCCGGCGACCGCCACCACGCCTCGGACCGGCATTCTCTTCATCTCATCAGGTGCCTTTTCGTCCCATCTGCGCGATCAGCAGGCACCCGGGAACAGTTCTCTATGGCTCAGGATGATCCTGCTGGAATCGACAGTGAACTCACGGCCCTTCGTGAGCGGGCGCGGGCACTGATTTCGACCTGCGATTTTGCCGGTTCGTTTCAACTGCATGGCGAACTGCGACGTCGCGGTCGCCTTGAACAGCGGGCCGAAGCCTATGTTCTGGGCACATTTTTCCAGATGGATGAGGCCCAGTATCTGCTGGATTTCCAGTTGATGCGGGAACGCGCAATTGAACTGATCGCCCTGCTGGAGAACGAAGAAAAAGTCCGCCAGATTCAGGCGGATCTGCCGCGGGAACAATATGACTATCTAGTGTATTCCATGAGCTCCTGCGCGTACGAAAATCTCGCGGAAGCGACAGGGCTGCTGGAGGGCTACAACTCTGAGGGCATGCATGCCTGCATTGCGGACGGTCTGCAGATCTGTCGACGTACTGGCAAAACAGGCTGCATCAGTTGCTTCCGTGAATATGCCTGTGATGTCTACATGGCGGCAGATGATGCGGAAATCGCTGCCCATCAGTGCCGACTTGTACGCGACCAGGATCAGGCCTGGTCTGATCGCGGGGATCGTCGCTGGCTGGCCACCATCAAACTGGCGTGGCTGGATGCACTGCATGGCCGGTTTTCCGAAGCTGTTGAAGGCAGCGCTCAGGCATTACAGCTGTGCGAAGCCGAATCCGTCTCACTGCCCATCGAAGCTCGATTGCGCGTTGGGCTGTTGCGGGACACTATTCTGATGGGAGCCGGACGGCCGCCGGAGTTTCAGGACTCAGCGGCCTTTGCGGACTTCCCGGCCAGGGGCCAGTGCCCCTTATTCGAGCATTCGCTGGAACTCAATACGGCCCTACTGGCCACACGCTGTGAGGACTGGCCGTTGGCCTTCGAGTTGCTGACTGCATGGGATCAGCGATTGCAGAAAAACGGGAGTACTCACCTTTGGCTGGAAACGCGACTACGGCTGGTCGCGGCAAAACTGCTTGCCGGCGAACGACCACAGGCCGAGAGGCTGGCGAAACAACTGGAACAGCGAGCGCGCGTGGCTCATGACTATCTGACGCTCCGCCGCCTGCAGGTTCTGCTGGATGCAGATTCCCCGTCGCCCATCGCCCTGTTGGTCCCCACCAACCGCGCCTCAGCCGAAACCCCCTGGGGCACAGGCCCCTACTGGCATGAGATTTCCCGCGATGCTCAGGCCGCCGATGAGTCCAGTGAAACGTCGGTGTCCCGTGACCTCGCAAATACTTCCAGCGACACCCATGCATCACCCGAAAACAGTGATTCAGTCAAGTCGCCGCTGGCCGAAGAGATCGAACAACTTCGACAACGTTCCAAAGCATTTTCCGAAGCGCCTTGCGAAAGCGAATTTGAAAGTATCCGGGAAGAGATCCTCGCGTTTGAACCTCCCTTCGTAACTCACTCTGATGATGCCTGCAGTCTTGTGCATCTCATGACGTTTTTCGTGGGGACGGCAGAAGATGGCGAGCATGTCTGGAAGTGGGCCAATGCTCTTGTTGCCGGATATCGTGACAACGCCATGGCTCTCTCTGTTCTGGGCACCCTTGGCGATGCTCTGCGAAACACCGGCAATGAAGTGATGCAGGAACGTGTCACGGTGGAACGCACCGAACAACTGCATCGCAAAGCCATGGAGCTTGATTCGCAGCGTGCCGGTATTTTTCTCAGAGCAGGCCTGCACTTTGTCAGCCGAGACAACCATGGCGAAGCAGAGCGGTGCTTTGCCCGGGCCTTTCGGCTGGAACGATCGGATGGGGTCATTGCCCGGCATTTGTCTGAGCTTTATCGCGGAACGGACCGACCGAGGGATGCCCTGCACGTACTGGATCTGTGTCTGCGTGAGGGCAGCAACGATCCCCAGGTGGCCTTCGATGCCGGGATGCTGGCCTTCCGTCTTGCTCAGTACGATGCCTGCATGACCTACCTTGAACGCTACGAACAGCAGTCCGGCCCCGAAGAATGGCTCAGCTACTACCGAAGTCTCTGCTGCTATGAGCAGGGTGACTTTGAGCGATCGCTGGAATTCGTCGAAAGAGAACAGCAGCAGTGCACCAATTCCGGCTGGCATCTGGAAGTTGTTCGCTCAATCGCGAAGGCGCGTGCAGGAGATCTCGAAGGCGCAAAGACACATGTTCAGGGAGTGCTGAAGACGCCGTTTTACGAAGTTGACTATCTCTCGGTGACAGGCCTGACGGAACTCATTCAGCGACTGGCCGTTGTCGCGGAAGATGTCCTGCAGGATGCTGAAATTGTGGAATTCCTCGAACGCCGACTCCTGCGGTCAGGACTCATGCCCGACTCGTGGTTCCAGTATCAGCGAGAACATCACGGTGAGGCCCCGCGTGATAACATGCATCTTTACCGCTGCCTCGTATTTCAACCACTGGACGAATCATGGCTGGAGGATCCGGATCGGCTGTGCGAGCAGCAGGAATGGAAATCCTATCTGACAGAATGGGGCGTTCTGGCCAGCTCGGAAGAGGAAGCGTCTGAAATTGCACTCCGCTATCAGAGCATGTGTGCAGACCTCGCTCCGGAAGTCCGGGAAGTGATGGTTGCTGAAGGAGGCTACACAGAAGTTCCCGGCCCGGTCTGGCAATCCGGGCGGTTTTCTGCTGATGAACTTCCCGATATGGCAGGCCTGCTTCCGGAAGACTTCGATCTCGACGATGCGGACGAAGATGATGACGACGATGACGATGAACGGTCCTGGTAGGAATCTGTTCCGGCGAAATTGCCAGGTGGGTGCCCCGGCACGTTGGCAGGGGGCAACACTCGTCAGGCGACAACTCAGAGATCGCTCTCAGAGGCTGTCGTGAATTCGCGGAGGCGAGCGACCAGAATTGCACAGACCAGGAACACGCCTGTCAGTATCAACAGCCAGAAGGCATGAGATAACGGTGAGCCCTGTCCCACGGCATATTCCATTGCCGGAGAGTTTCTGACATCGTCATGCAGTGGCACCCATTGCACCAGCATCGAACGTAGCCGATACTGCACTGTGATTCGATTGACAATCGCCGGAAAGGCCCCCAGCACCACCTCAACCAGCGCGGTGTACATCACGCAGAACACCATCGCCCTCCGCGGAAACAACACCCCGACAAGCAGAAAAACGGCCGCATAGGCCAGTGCCGATAGAAAACTCAGTCGCACCATTGCCAGCCAGATCTGGTATTTGCTGAACGCATTGCTGAGCCACAACGCTGCTGTGACTCCTGTGACCGCCGCTGTGAACCCCCAGGTAAACGCCACGGCAAATTTCCCGAGCAGCAGGTGGAAGATTCCGTGGGGGCGAGTCGCGAGGTAGACCCAGCTGCGCTGTTCAAGCTCAGAAGCAATGGCAGGACCAGCCATCAACAGCACACTCATCGCCGTACAGACGCAGGGAACGGTCACGTAGAGCATCAGTGACCACACAGAATCACGCTCACCAGCAGGAAGCTCTCCTTCCATATGCTGGATCCAGGTCATCAGCCCTGTGATCAGCACCGGAAAGACAGCCATGATCAGCCACCAGGCCATCCGTCCGGTTGTCAGTGACTTCTTCCACTCGTAAACAAAAACAGCGCGCAGGATGTTCACAACTCACCTCGGTGAATCTTCATGAGTGAATTGAACAGGGACTGCAGAGAATCATCCGCAGTGCGGATTTCGAAAACGATCATGTCCCGTGAATGAATCCATCGCACCAGTTCTGATGTGAGTGCAGAGGCATTGTCTGTGCTGATCTGCACGGTTTCGCCGGCAGCTCCGGGCTGAACGCGCACAGATTCTGCCAGCCCGGTCTGCACCACCATCGCTGCAAGCTCCCGACCGTGGGTACAACGAATCCGAATGTCCATCGGCACCTGAAACAACAACTCATGCACTTCAGCGGCGGTCCCCGAGGCCAGTAATCGGCCGCCGGAAATCAGCAGAAACGACTGCGTCAGTGCCTCCACTTCATGCAGCACATGGCTGGCAATAATGATGCTGCGTCCCCGGCGAATCCAGTCCCGCAGCAAGTCTGTCATGTCCGCTCGGCCAATAGGATCCAGACCACTCAGAGGCTCATCCAGAATCAGCAGCTCCGGGGCATGGGCGATTGCCTGCGCCAGTTTGGTTCGCTGGCGCATGCCGCGCGAATACCCGGAAATCGGACGCCGCATGCCTTCGGCCATCCCCACAATTCCCAGCGTTTCCTCAGCCCGATGCCGCGCCTGGCGCCGTCCAAACCCCTGCATCTCCAGCAGATAGGTGACCCAGTCGAGCCCCGTCACACTCGCATACATGCCCTCGAAGCCCGGGCAGAACCCGATGCGCCGCATCAGCTCTGCATTGTCACGCGGTGACTGCCCCAGCACCGTGACCGTCCCACGTGTCGGCCGCAGTTGCCCGATCAGCAGATTCAGCATCGTGCTTTTACCGGCACCATTCGGCCCCAGCAGCCCGTAGGCCCCCGGTGGCAGTTCCAGCGTCACGTCGTTGACGCCCAGAACATTTCCGTACAGTTTTGTCACATTCTGAAAACCGATCATGGTGCTCATTCTGACGGCCCTCAGATCTGCAAAGGAGCAGAAACACGGCGATAAAGTACCGCCGACGACAATACCGTGATCAACCCCAGCAGGATCAAACGCATCTCGATGCCCTGCACCTGAAAATTCGTATCCAGGATCCAGGCGGCGACATCACTGAAGACATGAAACAGGGAGACACACTGCAGCAGCGAGGTGGCTTCTGAAGACATCATCGGCATGATCGCCGCGTACGTCAGAAATCCGAGGATCCAGATCGCAAACCAGCCGAACGAGGCATAACGTGACTCGGTCGTCAGTGATGACAGCATCAATGATAACAGAGTGCAGGGGACCACGATCATCAGCGACACCAGCAGAATCTTCAGCGGCAGGTCCCATGTGGAACTCAGAACACTCAGATCAGGAGACAACAACACGCCCATCAGAAACAGAAGCAGCGCAGGAACAAACGTGATCATCAACAGAAAAAACATGACCGAAGCCGCTTTGCCCAGAATGTACTGAATACGAGTCAGCGGTCTTGAAAAATACAGCAGAAAGGCACGCGATCGAAAATCCTGCGAAATCAGGGGTGGAACGATCACGCCGATCATGGGGATCAGAATGAACGGCTGAGAACGGCGGAACAGCGTCAGCAGTAAAGCCGACCAGAACAGGTGTCTCTCTGTTCCGGGCGAAGCCGTGCGCCGCTGCACCAGTTCTGACACATTGGAAAACTGTCGCCGCCCCCCGGCCCCGGGTTCCAGCAGCATCTGCGATAAGCCAATGACCGCTTCGCCGGCGAACTCATCCCGGCCACTTGCCTGCTCGTATACAAAAATCAGGAACCCCATCAACGCAGCCGGCATCCAGGCGAAAAACATCATCCTCCGCAGCCACATGCTTAACCAGGCACGACGGATGCCAATTTCAGCAACCACCATCCAGCGCGTCAGCAAGGCGGCTCGTACCCCATGCCACTCTCGATATCCCGGGTCATGTATTGGCACGTTGCACCTCTCTCACCGCATCCAGAAAGATCTGTTCCAGAGAATTTCTGGAGGGGCTCATATTGCGTATCACACATCCGGACGACGCAGCGGACTCCCACAGTCGACCACTCACCTCTTCCGCTAACCCGTCAACCCGCAGTTGCTGCACGTCCGTCAACTCAGCATTGATCCCGGCAGACTGCAGAGCCCGAAGGAATGCCGCCGAATCCCCGTGAACATTCAAATGCAGCGACGGGCTTGGCATCCGCAGCAGAAATTCCAGGCTCTCACTGACACGTACCGTGCCTCTGGCCAGAATCACCACGTAGTCACAGACGGCTTGAACATCCGGGAGAATATGAGTGCAGAGAATGACGGATTTTCCAAAATCTCGCGACAGGATGCGGATGCGATTCAGCATCGCCTCACGCTCTTCCGGATCCAAACCCGTTGTCGGCTCATCCAGAATCAGCAGCCGCGGATCATGGACAATTGCCATCGCAAACCGCAGCTTTTGTCGCATGCCGGTGGAATATGTTTCCACGGGGCGATAACGCTCCTGACCCGCTCCGCAGAAATCCAGAATCTCGTGCCCCCGACGAATCGCCTCCGTCCCCTCCATACCAGACAACCGCGCTGCAACCTGCATGGTCTCGATTCCCGATAAACCATGAATGTAGCAATCATCCTCCGGCATGTATCCAATCTGATTGCGAATCTGGTCGGTGGAAGTGCCCAGCGGAATCCCCAGCACCTGTCCCGTGCCCTGATTCACTGCCACAAGGCCGAGAAGGACCTTAATCAGCGTACTCTTACCAGCTCCATTCGGCCCCAGCAGGCCCGTTACACCCGGCAACACCCTCAGGTTGACATTCGTCAGCGCCCGAAACCGGCCGTAATCCTTGGTTAGTCCCTGAAGTTCGATCAACGCAGACATCGGGGCCGCTTATTCCTGTCAAACGAGGAAATACCAGGGGCGATACGCCGGAAGAATTCGTCACTCACCACAGGACTATCGCCGAGCCCGGCACCTGAAGCAAGCCCCCACCGGTCGGAAAAGCTCGAAACCTGCCGCCAGTATCCGTTTCTCACAATCAGCCCCCGGTTTGCCGCGACCGATGCCGCACCATACAGCGGGGGTCATCAGCATGGGATGGCGAAACTGACCAAAAACAACACGAAAACGCCAGGGGCACTCGCACCATCATGCCTGCCGCCAATAAGGTCCTCCGCCAGGTGCCATGCACCGGTGCTCCGCCAGGAATCGGCGTAAGGTGCCATGCACCGACGGTATCAATTGCGATGTGCCAGGTGCCACGCACCGCAGACTCAGCCACCGCCAAACGAACAAATTCATCTGCGCGTCGCCGCCCGGCACTGCTGCAAGTCGATTTGACGGAGTTTTCGTCGTCAGGATCCGGACAGTCACACCTTCAGCAGGCGACACAATCGTTACAGCGGGATCCGTTGACACAAACCACCGAGATTGGCACCGGAGTTCTTACCGTTTCGGCAAATCCTGCAGAATACGGCAATCGGCCGTCGATACACGACATAGAGTTGGGCGCTCTGCGCAATATCTGAGGCCTCACCAGGGTTTTTCAGGCAGAAATTGGCGTCACATGGCTGCTGGTTTCTGTGAAGCAGAGTGCCGGGCAGCAGCTCGTTCATGAGCCAGAGGGAGGTGCTCCTTCTGTCAGGGAGTTGATCCGGGATCTTTTACTGTCTGCCTCCGGGGTCCGTGTGTGACACCGGGTTCATCAGAACCAGCGGGCAGCAATCATTCACGACGAAGATTGACCAGGGACTGGACATGTTGGTACTCAGCCGTAAGAAAGATGAAAAGATTGTCATCGGCGATTCCATTACGCTGATGGTCATTGAGATCCGTGGTGACAAAGTGCGACTGGGAATTGAAGCTCCCAGAGACGTCACGGTGCATCGCGAAGAGGTCTACGAAGCGATCCGTCGCGAGACGACTCCGGACCAGAAGGCCTGAGTACCCAACCGGCGTCCGCAAGGGATTGACGGACCAGCGAATGTGTTGCTGTCGCGTTCCCTGAGCACAGCACCTCCTTCTCTGTTTCTAAGCAGTCGTGGTCCCGGCGTCCCCGCGCGCATGCGGCAAACGTTCTGAAACGGAACGGCCGTAAGCAGTTCGTCTGTGGTGACCGCACGCCAGTACCAAACGCCCTGCGCCCTCTGTAACCCGGCCACATGGGCGATACAGCGAACCACTCGATGTGTGTTTCGCAACGCGCTGTCGTTTAGCTGGTTGTAAAATTCTCGGGGCCGCACCGGCCGGCCTGCATCACGGATGACCGTTCCCGCAAAATCTGACCACGCGATCAAAAGAAGTTGTATTTGTCCCGAAAAGGATCAGAAGCCTCGGTCTACCGCGAGCCTGCTGTGCCCTGAGGCGGCGCATGACCGCCTTGCCATGGCACACTCCCAAACGCTCCCGGTAGGAAGCCTTATCCTCTGCGGCTGCCCGTTATAGTAAAAGGCTCGTAACGGTCCTGCCACGAGGGAAGCAATTCCCCCGCGTGGCCTCCCACTGCGTCCTGCGTTCATCAGTCACGGAGGAAAAACGGCACCGACGCCAATCGGGGCTTGTCCTGAATTCGACCGCATGGGAGAATCGTGTCGGACAGTGACGGCAATCCTGCCCTCCCCCGCTTCACTCCTTCCTTCAGGAACCGCGTACGTGACGACTCTGGCCCCAATGCTGCTGCTCCATGCATCTGACAACGTTGCTGTGGCGCGACGTCCATTACTGGCTGGCGAAGTGCTGTCCGTTGCGGGTCAGGAGATCAGGGTGGCTGAGCCGATTCCTGCCAATCACAAACTGGCACTCGCAGCCATCAATACCGGAAAAACGATTCGCAAGTTTGGTCAACCCATCGGTTCAGCCTCGCAGCCGATCGGCCCTGGCGAGTGGGTTCACACTCATAATGTGAGTATCGAACGGGAAAAATCCGGTTATGAATTCGGTACCGAACTGATCGAATTCCCCAAACCTGCACTCAGGACTTTTCAGGGGTATCGTCGAAAAGACGGCCGCGTTGGGACGCGAAACTACATCGCCGTCATCAGCACCGTGAACTGTTCCGCAACGACTTCGCGTTACGTAGCCCAGGAACTGGCACGAACAGACCTCAGTCGCTACCCGAATATCGATGGAGTCATCCCTGTTGTTCACAAGAGTGGTTGTGCGTTTGCCTACAACAGCGATGACCATCTGCTGCTGAATCGCACGCTCGCAGGATTTGCTCGGCACCCGAATATCGCGGCATGCCTTGTGCTTGGCCTCGGCTGTGAAACGGCACAAGCCAGCCATCTGCAGCAAACACAGGGCCTGGTACAGCTCGGTGGTACGTCAGCTGGGGCCACAGATGACCTGCCCATGATTCTGAATATTCAGGAAGTCGGTGGGGTACGAAAAACCGTGGATCGCTCGCTCGGCGTTCTGCGTGAACTTCTGGCCGGAGCGAATGACGTTCGGCGTGAGCCCATCCCGTTGTCCGAACTGATTCTCGGTCTGCAGTGCGGTGGAAGCGACGGTGCCAGTGGAATCACGGCGAACCCGGCACTTGGATATGCCAGCGATCTGTTGGTCGCACATGGTGGGGGCTCCGTTCTGGCAGAAACCCCGGAAGTTTACGGCGCTGAACAGTTGCTGACGCGGCGTTCCGTATCTCGTGAAGTCGGAGAGAAACTGCTCGAACGAATTCGCTGGTGGGAAGATTACGCGCGAAAGAATAATGCCTCCATCGACAACAATCCGTCCTATGGAAATAAGCAGGGCGGACTAACGACCATCATCGAAAAGTCGCTGGGGGCCGTCGCCAAGGGCGGCACAGCGCCGCTCAGTGATGTGTTCCAGTTCGCCGAGCCGATCACTCGAAAAGGCTTCACGTTCATGGATACGCCGGGGTATGACCCGATTTCCGTTACCGGGCTGGTTGCCGGCGGCTGCCAGGTGGTTGTTTTCACCACCGGTCGTGGAAGCTGCTTCGGCTGCAAGCCGGCTCCCACAATTAAAGTTGCCACCAATACACCGCTCTTCCAGCGTATGCGCGAAGACATGGACCTCAATGCCGGAACAATCCTCGACGGAGCCTCAATCGAAAGCGTCGGACAGGACATCTTCGAAAAAATCATCGCCGTGGCCAGCGGCGAACAGACGCTCAGCGAACAGCAGGGAATCGGTGACGAAGAGTTCTGTCCGTGGATGCCGGGACCGATCTTCTGATTCCCGCCACGCAGCCCTGATATCGCTCTTCAACCAGCAGTCAACGAGCACCAGCCAGCAACCCGTGATGGAATTGGCCTGCCACGACAGTCGCGTATGGCCTGCCGGGGCGGGCGCTGGACCACACATCTGATCCGTCACCGGAATAGCCTGGTCCACCCGCGTTGCAGAGACATTCCGAAGCGTCGTCAGACGGTTCCTGCGTTGTTAAACTGCCCGTCCTGTTCATCAGAAACAGGCCGCTATGGTGTATTTTCAGGTGGATTACTTTTCCGGGGGGGAGTGCCGATGCGTTCACTTTGTTTGGGAGTGCTGATTGGGCTGGCATGTGGGCTGACGGCGACGGGGCAGGAAAAAATCCCGGGGATCGGCCCGATCAGCGCTGTTCAGAAACTACATTCCGGCTTTGAATTCACGGAAGGACCGGCGGTCGATTCTGCCGGCAACCTGTACTTCACCGATATTCCAAAGAATCGCATTCACAAGCTGGATGCAAACGGAACACTGTCGGTGTTCGTGGAACCATCCGGACACTGCAATGGCCTGATGGTCGTTGGGGAACGACTGCTGGCCTGTGAAATGGATGGCCGACTGAAACAGTATCTGCTCAAAGACGCCAGCGAGACCGTGCTGGCCGATCAATTTGAGGGCAAACGATTCAACGCGCCGAATGATCTGGTGATCGACAACACGGGCGGAATCTATTTCACTGATCCGAGATTCCGGGCACCGGACCCATGGCCTCAGGAGAAGGAAGCCGTGTACTACCGCGCCGCTGATGGAACGGTGACACGACTGATCGATGATCGCAAAGCCCCCAATGGCATCATCCTCTCACCGGATGAAAAAACTCTGTACGTCATCCCCAGCATGGAAAAACAGATGTGGGCGTATGCCGTTGAGGGGCGTGGAAAAATCGGTCCCGGCAAATTGCTCTGCGAACTGCAGCAGCGCCCGGGCGAATCCAACGGAGGCGGTGACGGCCTGACGATCGACACCAACGGAAATCTCTACATCACCTCGGGCGCCGGCATTCAGGTCGTCTCTCCCGAAGGCAGGATCCTGGGAATCATCGCCTTCCCCGAGCAGCCGGCCAATGTGACGTTCGGCGGTCCGGAACGAAAGCGACTGATTGTGACAGCCCGAAAATCCGTCTACGCTGTCGATATGGAGGCCACGGGGCACGTTTTTCCGGGACCAGCCATCACCACCGATGTGCCACCGGCAACAGAAACTCCGGCTGAACCGAGCAAATAGCGGAATCGAACAAATAGTTGTCTCGCACCCAACAGATCTCGCTGCCATTCGGCAGGATCGCAGTCTGTCTGGGTGTAAAAAACTCGAGCGTTTGCCCCAGTCAGGGCCTGCCAACAGGCCCTGTTTCGTGCTTGCTGAGTCTGGTTCCTTGTCAGTCGCTTCAGAGTTACTCCGGCATCGGCAGCAATTCGCTTGCCTCAGAAGGTCTGACTCGTGACTCAGTAGAAGGCTGTCGCCAGTTTGCGACGATACTCAGACGCCAGCTTCGATCGGGCTCCCATCACGGTCAATAGCTGGACCATCACGTCCTTGGCCTGCATCCCCACACCAGACCGGTCCTGGCGGACAATCTCCAGCAAAAGTTCACAGGCCTCTTCAAAACGGCTGTCTGCACCGTACGCCTCTGCCAAAAGCAGTTTCAGGTTGAGGTCAGTGGGGTTCGCTTCCAACGCTTTGCGTGCCTCGGCCACACCACCGGAATCCTCGACCTGACTCCGCATTTCCAGTTGTGATTTCAGAACCTCGGCTTCCGGCTCAAGGTATCCGCGCTTCTCCAGCTCTTCCAGAATCTCGCGCGCTTCGAGATCCCGATTCAGCTCCATCAGTACTCGCGCATGCGCGATGCGAAACTCACTGGTCTCCGGCTCCAGTTCTCCCGCACGACGATAGCACACTTCAGCCTCGGCCAGTTGACCTTCTGCCTCATGCTGCTGTGCCTTCTCCCAGGCTTCCATGGCCGGCGAGGGCAGAAATTCAGCCAGCCACTGCCGCAACTCTGCTTCCTGCTTCAAACCAGCAAAGTGACTGGCAGGCTGCCCCTGAACCATCGCGACGACGAAGGGAATAGACTGGACTCCAAATGCCCCGGCAATCTCAGGAAGTGCGTCCACATTGACTTTGACCAGACAGAACGCACCGTTCATCTCCCGGGCCAGCTTCTCGAGCAGAGGCATCAGCTGACGACACGGTCCACACCATTCCGCCCAGAAATCCACAACGACGGGACGTTCCATCGATTGCTGAATCACATCCTCACGGAATGTTTCCATCGATGTGTTAATGATTACCTGTGGTGCTGATTCGCTCATGACTGGACATTCTGAAAACAAAGTGTGTTCGACGGGCTGAGTTGAAAACCGGAGTATTCGCGAGGCCGGGGACTTTTCAACGGTCACAGACAACCACGCTCCCCGGCAGATCTGTGGTCCGAGCAACTCTCACTAAGCCTCTGGCACTGTGGCAACGGTCACTCAGTTGTCCGCTGCGACCAGCACAGGCCCCTCTGTGAAGTTCCCGATTGCGTCCCCGGGGCTGGAACAAGACCCGAGACCGTTTTGACAATGACAGGTGACGTTTTCAGACAATCGCCAGCCAGCTGCCTGCAGTAAGCGTCACGCCCCCCCATTCTCCGGTGGACATTCCTGCAGAGACAGCCAGAAATCTGCCCATTGGCCAAAGTTCTCTTCGACGCTGATCCTCAGCCTCCTCAGTCCTGAAATTGTCTGCAACTTCAGCCGGTAGCTTAGCGTTTCCGCCATCCAGCGTGAAATCAATTCCGCAGTAGTATTCTCAACAGGCAGGATCAGGCAGTCTTCGCGAGGAAACACCCACCTTCGGCGTTCAAAGACGGCCATGACCTCGGATTCATCAGCAGAGACTGTCACCTGAATCTGACGATGACGATCCGGCAACAACACTCGATGGTCCAACTCATGCACCAGCGCCTGCAGTCCATCCCGCAAAGCGATGAAATCGAACACGTAGAAGTTTTCATCAAGGTCACCTTCGATTGCCGCTTCGACCCTCCAGTTGTGCCCGTGCAGTCGCTCACAAATGTTGCCATTGAAGGTAATGAAGTGCGCCGCACTGAACACCAGTGTGTCCTTCATCACCCGCACACCAAAAGTCCCACCCGTCGCTCGTTGCATCGTGACCTGACGCCTCGTCCTGAAAATGTTTCTGTCTGTTCCTCTGACTACTGGTCGTTCGAATGCTGACTCAGCCAACAAAAAACACCTGCCGCGAAACCAAACAGGCCAGTCTGCCGCGCAGACTGGCCTGTACCGGTGTGTCACACTCTGAAAGGGATCAGATTTATCGCACTCGACCAGTCGCTTCCTGAGTTTCTGTCTGCCCTTCACCCTGCTGCCGTACTCGTGCTTCTGCTGATGTCATCAGCAACTGCCCCTGAGCGATGTGGCCGGGCTGGAAGAAATTCCGATAGCCCTGAATTCCTCGCACGCTCTTGGTCGCCAACTGCTCCCACGACATATTGTCTGTCCGTGTCCAGATCGCCGCCTGAGCAGACTGCTGGTCAACTCGGCCGCTTCCAACCATCCGAATCAATTCCGCAAGGACAGCGTCGTCCGTGTAGTCGCTCACCCGCACGATCCTGTATTCCACTCGCGGGTTCGGTTCTGCCTTCCCATGGTTCAGACAGGCAGAGACAAATGGCACCTTCAGCGTCCGCTCTGGTGGAATGGAGAACATTCCGCCTCCGCCCATTCCCCCCATGCCGCCGCCACCCATGCCGCCCATACCACCGCCGCCCATGCCGCCCATGCCGCCGCCGCCCATGCCGCCACCCATATTCTGGTTGCCGCCGCCGCCCATTCCACCACCCATACCGCCCATTCCACCACCCATACCGCCCATTCCGCCACCACCCATGCCTCCCATGCCACCACCGCCCATGCCGAGCTGTTTCAGCACCTGGACACCGACAAAGGACTGCGGCAGGACCACATTCAGGGTCTGATCGGTGGTGTTCGAGATGAACACAAAGCCGCCTTTTGAGTCGTTGGCGACCAGTTTTGCTTCAACCCGACCGTCATCCTGGGCGTCGAAAAACTCAACTTTCTCTGCGGACGCATCGAATCGCGGATTCATCACGATCGGCCGACGATTGGCTTTGGATCCGGGATCCGCATGACATTCGGCGGCACTGGACAGGAGCATTCCTGCCAGGGCGAGTACACTCAACGACAGACAAAACGCCGACCGGGGTGCAATCATAGAAAAGCTCCTTTGCCCACACTGGAACCCGAATTCAGCGGCCCACATCGATCGCTGAAAAACCCTGTCCAGCGAGAAACGGCAGATTCGGAGAAACCTCAAGACAGTTTATCGAGGATTTTCGGCAGTTCACAACAAAAAACCCGGTCGACTGGCAGCAACGGGCAATTTCCTGCTGCGAATACGCGGAAGGCGTAACGGTGGCCAACCTGTCGGTTTCTGCCTGCCCAATCTATTGCTCCGATTAGTTGCAGGCTGCTCAACGCACCGCTTATCACAGCGATGTCTGAAAGTCCGATTCTGCGGCCTGTCACCTCGCCGTACGTCCCATTCCCACTGGATTTTCACATGCTTACCGCAGGGACGACTCCCTTCAGCAACGCCCTGGCTGTGGCTGAGAACCTGAAAAAGCCCCCGTTGCCAAAGTAACGTACGTCAACATTGACGAGCCGGCGCAGACCACGCGACTGCGATTTTCACGTGCCCGCCAGCCCCCCTGCCGGTGTGTGCGTGGCGAGATCCTGAACCATTTCCCGCACGGCTTCGGCCACAGCCTCTCGCCAGCGAGTCTCACCAAATGTTGTCGCATAGGGTTGCCGCCGCCAGGCAAAGTTGATGCCCCGCGAACTATTCACAATGGCCCCGGTTCCATCCGGATGAAAGGCAGCGGCCGCATCCGCAGAAGTTCCGCCCTGAGCACCATAGCCGGGTACCAGCAGTGGCACTGTGGGCATGATTTCCCGTAGTTGCCCCAGTTGATGAGGCCATGTGGCCCCCACGACGGCACCCACGCAGCCGTAGCGATCGCCTTCGCCACGCGTCAGATCGCTCAGTCGGCTGACCGCCTGCGCAACGGTTTCGTAGACAGGACGTCCTTCTGCCATCCGATCCTGAAATTCGGCTGCCCCGGGATTGCTGGTTCGGACAAGGACGTACAGCCCCGCATTGCGCTGCGCGGCGATTCTGACAAACGGTTCCAGCGAATCGGTGCCTAGATATGGATTGATCGTCAAGGCGTCTGCAGGCCATGCCGCTGCATCCGGATCGTCACCAGCCAGCCAGCCTTCAGCATACGCCTCTGCCGTCGTTCCGATATCCCCGCGTTTTGCATCCGCGATGACGATCAACCCCAGTTTCCGAGCATAGGTCATGACGTTGTGCAGTGCCTGCAGGCCGGGAAGTCCATGCTGCTCAAAAAAGGCGACCTGTGGTTTTACGGCCGCCACGTGGGGTGCAACGATATCAAGCAATTCACAACTGAAGCGTTCGTAGCCGCGAGCCACACACGAATGCTGGCCGCCGCCTTCGCTTTCGGCGGCCTGCTGAATTTCGCGGGGCAACCAGTCCCAGCGCGGATCGATTCCCACAAGAGCCGGGGTTTTTCGAGCCAGAATCTGCTGGTGAAGTCGCGTGGTGAAGTTGGCCATGACCGATGCCCTGATAATCTGCGGAATGCCGGCGCGCCGAGTCACCAGTCCGGGGAACTCCGCCGTCCGGCGGTGGAGAATAGGGGGCACTCAGCGATTGTCAATCCGTCGCCCCGGTTTGTCCCGCTGCATCCTGATCGAAAATGCCGTCCACATGGCAACAGGTTCGTTCTGCGTTCAGGCCGAGATTCTCCAGACAACGCGAGCACCAGGCCTCTGGACTCTGACCGCGATGCCTGAGCAATTCCATCCGTCGCGCAAAGGGCGTCCGCAGATCTGCTGCCCCCGGGAATTCTGCGATTCTGTGCTATCGATCTCTGCAGGCGAATCTTACGGCGATTGCCGACACACTGCATGCTGGTCGATTTCTATCGCTGGCCATCTGCTGCTCGTCGGCCCAGGTGTATCCCATTCGCCGATACCTCTGGAGCCCCCCGAAAAAACCGCTCGGAAAGCCGGGTAGCCCCGAGGGGGAACCCTGACCATCCTAAACGGTATTTAATTCGAGCCGACGCACGACGGGACTGGATGATAAGTCCAGGTTTGAACTTCGAAACACCAAAGTGCCGGTCCAACAGTACGGAAAACACAACCGACGATGAAGACATCCACGGCGAGACTGGCAGCACAGTCGATACCAGCAATTGTCCATGTATCAAAATGGTCTTTGACGCCGAATCCTGTCTCGAAAAACGGGAAATTTATTAAGAAATCCCAACATCCTCTGAGCCCTGGCAGACAACCTGTCAACTTCCTCAAACGTACGTATCGCACCCGACTGGGCGAAGCAGCAAACCCCGGTGCATGCCACGAGGGGTTGTACGGTTATCGCGAATTACCCCCCACCGGCCCCTTCAGCAGCTCGGTTCCTGGAGCGATATCGTTGCTGGGAGCCGCCTGCCCCCGCTGAGATCACAGCCATACGGACTGATCAGTTGGGCCACGGCTCCAGCCTCGAGAACACACACCCATGGCGGCCAATGTCGAAAGCAAGCAAAAATGCCCTTGTGAACAATCGTTGTAAACCCTGCGCTCAAACAACCTGCCCACAAGGGCAGTGCCAGCGTAGCGATATGAAAATGCCTTCTCAATAGTTCTCTGAAAAGATTTCACTCGTATCATGTAAAGATTTATCAATATCTTCACCAGAGCCGGGTTTCTACCCATCCCGGAGCACTGTTCTCAACCGCAACACCTCAAACAGAGCAAGTCTGCAGACGGCAGTTTTTATCCGACTTCGGCCTCTCGACGGCAGCCTGCGCGCCGCTGTTTTCGACCAATTCACGCCCGTTGGCTCGCAATGACGAGGCAGGGCATTTCGAAGCAAAAAACACAATGATTGTCCAAGACGTCACTGATCTCGACGATCAACAGACGGGAGTTGAGAGGGTGCGGTCAGGCGGAAACAACCCGCATTCCGACGGCAATCCCGGGTCAGCTGCCAGATGCTCTCTGTCGATGCTTGAACAAACCTGCGAACCACAACGTGGTGACCAGACCATGTGGCCTCATCCACCAAGCTTATCGCAGGGAAACCCGACCTGGATTTCCTCAGGCGATAGCGCGCCGTGCCAATGTCGTCAGGGCAGAGACATCGTTGAGCGCAACTTGCTACGACGCACTCGAGGAGTGCTAAAGCCGTTGTCAGTGCGCCTCAGCAGTTTCGCTGGACTCTGGAGTCGCCTGTTTGGCACTGGCTTCCTGAATGCTGGACCACGTCCACCAGCTGGCAATCGACATGGCGATTACAGTGTAGAGGAACAAAGCGGAGAGCATTTTTCCAATATCGCCACCGGCCTGCACATCATCAGCACCGAACTGTTCGACTTCGACCGCAGTGAACAGCGACGCATCATCAGAGGCCGAAGCAGTTTCGTGGGAGGCATGGTGGGACATGAAAATCGCTCGCTTGACGAACAACAGGACTGGAGGAGGTAGTTTACGGAGTCGTTTCGACTTTGCGCCGTAGTATAACGGACCGCCGCGATGTGTTCAAACCACGGACATGCCAACAGTAGCTCGCCACTGGATGTGGTGCGTCAGGCTCAGCATACTCCGAATCCGCGAAAAAACAGCTTTTAACCTCACGCCGGGATCGTTTTCCGAAAACCAGAATTCCGGGTTACTCGGTGTTCATCGACAGAAAAACGCCTCCACCAGGCGACCGTTCCATCCACCAGAGGCGAATTTCCGGCAAAATCTCGATGAATCGGCATTTTCAGGCCTTTTTTGAAGATGACGCTGGATGTGTCCCCTAACGGCCATGGCGTTTTCAACTTCAGGCACCATGCATTGGTTTTCATTCACAGGAAAAGGCCGTTCAGCAGGTTTCCTTCACGGAGTCTTCATGAAGGGATCCAGAATCCGCACTCTCGCCCGGTTTCAGCCTTTCTTCGTTGGCTGTGACCGCAGCGTCTGTAGTGAGACTTCTCGTGTGCTGAAGGAGGCTTTCAATGAAGAAACTGAAACGTGGGTTCACGCTGATTGAGTTACTGGTGGTGATTGCGATCATTGCGATTCTGGTGTCGCTGCTTCTGCCAGCCGTACAACAGGCCAGGGAAGCTGCCCGCCGGACTCAGTGCAAAAACAACCTGAAGCAACTGGGGCTGGCACTTCACAACTATCACGACACCGTGAATGTCTTCCCCTGGGGTTACGATGAACGGGAAACATTGTGGACCGCAATGATTCTGCCGCAGATTGAGCAGCAGAATCTCTACGCCACACTGATCTGGCAGGAATCCGGAGCTGGTAATTGGAATGCCGCAGGATCTCCAAACACACTTGCCTGTGCTACTGTCATTCCCGCGTTCCGTTGTCCATCGATGCCACTTGAAGCGAGGGACAACGAAGGGATTCCGGGACGTGTCCCCGTCAGCTATCGCGGGGTTGCCGGCGCACTGGTGGCTTCAGACGACCTGTCGACTCGGCCAGCCGGTTACAACACAGCCCAGTTTACAGCACTGGAGCAGACAAATCTGGACGGCATGTTCTATGGCTGCAGCAACGTGCGTATGCGGGACATCACTGATGGGACATCCAACACGATTATGGTTGGCGAATCACGAACTTCGTTGTACGTGAAAGACGGTCAGCAGATGGACTACTGGCAGTTTGGCAGCCCACAAACCGGCGGCTGGGTTTACGGTGGACTGGGTGGCACTGAGTATTCGGAGGGGCTGGGTTCTGCCGTTGTGAAAATCAATGCCAATCTGGATCCGACCATCAGCGGCGTCCTCATGGAGATGGCGTTTGGCAGCTATCACATCGGTGGAGCACAGTTTGTGATGGGTGATGGCTCGGTTCGATTCATTTCGGAGAATGTCCATTTGCCGCTGTTTCAGTCACTGGCTACGCGTGGAAATGGCGAAGTTGTGGGTGACTTTTAAGCTTCAGTGCGCGTCCCGCCGGGTGACCGGAAGTTGTGCCGGCTCTGACTGAGCCAGCTGTCCGATTCAGGTGCTCAGGGACTTCAGATGTCGCAGCGGCTGTCATTGCGACCGTTGAATGGATCCGGGCCGTTGAACCGCGCGACTTTCGTACAGTAAATATCCTTGATTTTACCTCAGGTGCAATGATGAAATTCATGCAGAGAAACATGAAACGCATGGGAATTCCGGCAATCCTGCTGGCTGGATGCAGCGCCACCAACTCAATCGATTACGGCAAAGTCTCACTTGTCGATGTGTCAGGAACTGTGACGCTTGATGGTCAGCCTCTCGCCGCCGCCGTCATCACCTTTGAAGATCCATCGACGGGGAATTTTTCCTTCGCCCGAACAGATGCTTCGGGACAATACACCCTGCAGTTCGACAGTGAGAAAGATGGTGTGACGCCCGGCCGGAAGGTTGTACGACTCAGTACAACTCGATCAATTCTCGGCCTGAGGGGCGAGGAGGGCGAGGAAACCGGAGAATCACCTTCCGAAGGCTCAGCCAAACCTGCGGAGCGAAAGCAGGAGCTGGTCCCGGACTGCTACAACACGACATCGAAGCTGAATGTGGAAATCACCACGGAGTCGGGAACGGTGGACTTTGACCTGAAGTCGGATTGCTCAACCACTTCGGGAAAACAATGACGTAACAGTGGGGATTGCCAGTCGCCGGGGTGCGGGGCTCGTTGACTTTCACCGCTGATGACTCATTTTACAGCAAAAGCGGGCTTTCCCCACTGGTCGGGGACGCCCGCTTTCTTCGTTTTAGTGCAGGATCGAGTGAGAACCTGTGAGCGAGAAACTCGCGAGCTTCGGCCGTGGACCATGCACGCTTCAATCGTTGCCCTGGTAAGTCATTGCGGGCAATCAGCCACAGGCACACGGCTGGTGGCAAGGATTGCCATTGTCTGGGCATGATTTTTCAGCGACAAGGCGAGGCTGTGCATAGGCAGATCAGCTTTTTGGTGGCCGTTCGTTCCGAAAAAATCGGGTTTCCCTGACAAAACGGGGCCTGCGGAGCGGTTTTTCCAAACCGAATTCCGGAGGCGGTCTGCGGATTTTGTTCGGACGCAGGTCACGCTATGATGCCAACAGGCAAGTAGCCGGGGATTTACGCATATTTCTCCTGAATGCAGCACATGATCTGCAGACCGAGGGCGTTGACGCATGGCAGAAAAGACCTATCTGGCGGTGGATCTGGGCGCTGAAAGTGGCCGCGTAATGGCCGGTCGTTTCGATGGCAGCCACATTTCGCTGCATGAGATTCATCGATTCAGTAACGGCCCGATTCGGCTCGGGGGAACACTGCGCTGGAATCTGACGGGACTTTGGTCTGAAATTCAGAACGGCCTGCGTGAAGCCAATGCTCGCTACGGATCATCCATCAGCACCGTGGGTGTCGACACGTGGGGCGTGGACTTCGTCCTGATGAATCGCAACGATGAATTGCTGGGGCAGCCCTGGAACTACCGCGATTCGCGGACAGAAGGCATGATGAATCGTGCGTTCCAGCGAGTATCTCGTTCGGAGATATTTGCCCAGACCGGCCTGCAATTTATGGAGATCAACTCGCTGTATCAGATGCTGGCCATGTGTCAGCGGGATCCGGAGCTGGTCGCACAAGCCACAAAGTTTCTGATGGTACCGGATTTTCTCAACTGGTGCCTGTGTGGCAGTCGCGTGGTGGAATTCACGAACGCAACCACAACTCAGATGCTGAATGCCACGACGCGAACATGGGCCACGGATCTGCTGCGTAAACTGGACATACCGACTCAGATGTTCCCCGAAATTGTCAATCCCGGAACGCGTCTGGGGGCTCTGCGGAGAGATGTTGCCGACTACACCGGGTTAAGCGGCGTACAGGTCGTCGCCCCTGCGACTCATGACACCGGGTCAGCAGTGGCTGCAGTACCAACCTCGCACACGGGCAATCCGGACTGGGCCTACATCAGCAGTGGCACATGGTCGTTGATGGGCGTCGAAGTTCAGAATGCAGTACTGACAGAACAGGCGTTGCAGCGGAATGTAACCAACGAAGGCGGCATTGACGGCACGTATCGTTTGCTGAAGAACATCATGGGGTTGTGGCTGGTACAACGTTGCAAGCTGGCGTTTGAGCAGCGTGGGTTGCGCGCCGATTATGCCGAACTGACACGCAAAGCGGCCGGAGCGATCCCGTTCCGCTCACTTGTCAACCCGGATTGTCCCGAGTTTCTGCGACCCGACGATATGACAGCGGCGATTTCGGCGGAGTGCCGGCGAACAGGACAGCCTGTTCCTGAAGAGGAGGGACAGTTTGTCCGATGTGCCCTCGAAAGTCTGGCACTTAAATATCGCATGGTGCTGGGATGGATGGAGGAGATGACGGGAGTTAAAGTGAAGGTGATCCATGTCGTTGGGGGTGGCGCACAAAATGCACTGCTGAATCAGTTCACGGCTGATGCCTGTGGCGTTCCGGTCATTGCCGGACCTGTCGAGGCAACAGCTCTGGGAAATGTGCTGGTGCAGGCCATGGCTGCCGGGGATCTGGGTTCGCTCAGCGACATCCGTGACGTCGTCCGGCGGTCTGAAGCCATCACGGAATTTCGTCCGGTCAACGCAGATCTCTGGCAGGACGCGTGGGAGCGTTTCGTAAGAATTCAGTAGTACGCCCGGTCGCCGTTCCGCAGACTCCCGGGACGATGACGCCGCTGAACTTCGGCTGAATGAGAATACAACAGGACTTCAGAGGACAATCAAAATCAACTCGTCTGGATAACCTCGACAGAGCGCAGCAGCACAGCAGTGACTCCAGGCCCGCCGTTCCCTGAAACAATCATTTTTCTGAATCTTTCTGAAGAAACTACCGCACTACCATGGGGCTCTTTGATCGACTCAAACGTGGTCTGGAAAAAACCAGACAGATTCTGCGAACGGACATCCGGGATCTGTTCCGAAGTGGCGAAATCCTTGACGAACGTCTGCTGCAGGATTTTGAGGGGCGGCTGATTCGCACGGACATGGGCGTTGCCGCAACCACTCAGATTATCAATCGGCTCCGTAAGGATCACGGGGGACGAACCGTAGACGTCGACGCCATCTGGAAAACGGTACACGACGAGCTCGTTGACTTGCTGAAAGGCAGGAATGACGTTCGCTGGGACCTGGCAAACCCACTTTCACCATTGGCGAAAGCAGGTAGCGGTCCCACGGTGATTCTGGTCGCCGGAGTCAATGGTGTTGGAAAGACCACTTCAATTGCGAAGCTGGCAAATCTGCTTCAAAAAGGTGGTCAATCAGTTGTTCTGGCTGCGGGCGATACGTTTCGAGCAGCCGCTGTTGAACAATTGACCATGTGGTCCCAACGGCTGGGCTGCACGATCGTCCGGAAAGAAAACAATTCGGATCCGGCTGCCGTAGCCTGGGACGGCGTTCACAAGGCCCTTGAACTGGGGGCTGATTACCTGATTGTTGACACAGCCGGGCGGCTGCAGAACCAGAAAAACCTGATGGACGAACTCGGAAAGATTCGACGCGTCATGCAGAAAGTTATTCCGGACGCGCCCCATGAGAGTCTGTTAGTTCTGGATGCGACAACCGGTCATAACGGGCTCAGTCAGGCTCGCAGTTTCTCTGCGGCCACAGGATGCACGGGACTGGTACTGGCGAAGCTGGATGGAACTGCTCGAGGTGGAATTGTTGTTGCCATCCGCCAGGAGATGGGGATCCCAGTCAAGTATATCGGTGTGGGTGAGCAAATCGACGATCTGGAATTGTTCGATCCCAACGGCTTCGTGGAGGCATTGTTCAGCAGGTAATCCTGCTGACTGACACCCACAGCTGTCTGGCAACTCCTGGTAGCCTGGAGAAAATCCCGACAGCGACAACCGGACGGGGAAGTGGTACGATACACGGTGGTTAAGGGCTGTAGTTCACAGACCTGCAGAGAATCGGACGCAATACCGTGGAAAAACTCCTTATCTTCCTTGTGATCTTCGCCGTCTCGAAGATCGTGGAAATGGTCAACAGCGCCAAAGCGGCACGCCAGGCAAGTGCCCCGGAGCCGCTACCGACATCGGCCGACACAATGCCGCCCGCCACTGGCTCACCCGCTGCGCCACTGGGGAATGCCGGTCGCCCACCTCGAGAGCACCGGGAACGGAGCAGCAGTCGCCGATCAAACAGTGAACCAGCAACGGCGGGCCGAAAGACGCGTTCTTCCCGAGCGGGCACAACCGCGGGGCGTTCACGGACTGACACCACGCGGACTCTGGGTGCTGGCGTACAGCAACACGTTGAATCGTACATCAATGACCACGTGCGTCAGCACCTCGATTCTCAGGTGGATGATTCGGTGCGTCGGAATATCACTCAGCACGTGCAACAGCATATTGGTACCGGGTTATCGGCCGACGCGGAACAATCCACAGCACCGCAGTCGGTTCTGGATATCCGGGGAATGTTGCATAACGTGAACGATGTGCGAAAGGCCGTTTTGCTGAATGAAATACTCACGCGACCTCGCTGCCTGACTCGCCCACGTTAGTGGCAAAGGAAATGGGGCCTGAATTGCCGAGGTGAACTTGTGTTCCGGGAAGCCAAGTACGAAACAGCAGGTTAGAGTGCGCCTGCCTCAGCTGTTCGCCGACGTTCAGAGACGCCGCAGCAGCCGTCGATGCTTTCGTGTGCAGATCCCCACGCACAACACCGGACGAGGCCCTTGAATTCGGCAGATTCTGCCGTTGTAAGTCCCCCCAAAATAAGGGGTTGTGACACGGCAGACGGTATTGATCTCTTTCGATCGTCGGGGCTATAGTGCTTCCGTGCCTGAACCTGCCAGCCCCTTTTGGCTCCATTGGCCACCTACTGTGCGATACACCGACCGTCAATCCGACGCTGGAATTCTTCGATGGCCTCGCCACGGCTGGCGGATCATCCTGCTGGCGATTGCGCTGGCATCCAGCCTGCTGCCTGGATGTTCCGGAAAATCTGCGAAAGTTGATAATCCGGTATTTGCCCCGGCCCCTCCACGGCGTGCGCTTGTAAATCGGGCAGCCGATGAGGAAGAGCGACGTCTTGCCGGAATTGCCTCTCTGCCGGAAACGGACGCTGCCCCCTTTCGTTCAACAGGCTTTCAGCAGCTAAGCCAGGGACCGCTGACGGGCAACAGTGTCGTGGCCATTGTGAACGGACAATCTGTCTTTCTGGACGATGTCCTTGGTGGGCTTCGTCAGAAAGTGGAACAGAATCCTCAGTTGTCCCCGGACCAGTGCCAGGCCATCATGCTGAATGAACTCCGGAAACGCCTGCCTCGGTACACGGAGGACCAGTTGATCATTCAGGCAGTTGAGCGAAAAATACCGGCTGATCGCCGCGAGGAAGTTCGCAAGTCGCTCGAACCGAAATTTCAGGAAGTTCTCGATTCCATCCTGAAAAAGGAACAGAAGGCTACCGTCCAGGAACTTGACGAATGGCTTGTGTCGGAAGGCACATCCGTTGATGAACTCAGAGAAAACTTCTTCCGGATCCAGATGGTGGAAGGCTACATCACCAGCCTCGCTAAAGTTCCGGAGAAGATTGACCGGGAAGAACTGCTGCAGTACTACAACGAACATCTCGCCGACTACACGTCTGAAGAGCAGATTCGATTCTCCAAGATTGTGCTGCGGTTCGAAAAACATGGTGGACAGTCACAGGCCGAACAGGTGCTCGCTCAGGTCATGACGCAATTGAACCAGTCTCGCGACTTTGGCGACGTAGCGGCTGAATTCTCCGACGCATCCAATCGCGATAAACGCGGAGACATGGGCTGGGTAAAACGCGGAGCTTTACAGCCGGAACTTGAAGAACTGTTGTTTGCACTTGCCTCCGGCACCACCTCCTCCGTCAGGACGCTCAACGACCGCTATGAACTGTTCCACGTCGTAGACAGAAAAGAATCCTCAACGGTGCCCTTTGCCGACGTGCAGAAAGAGATCGAGGAACGACTGCTGGAAGAAAAACGCGTTGAATCACGTCAGGCTGTCCGCGATCAGATTCGCAGCAAGGGCAACATTGTCACCATGGTAGAACCACTGGTCAGAACCACCTCTGCCGGCACAAGTTCCGACCAGCCCTGAGTCGCTGCCGCTCCAATCTGCTGAACGCAACAACACGCGCGATCAGCGATGTCCCGTTCCCGCCTCCCTGTCGCTTCTGAATTGACTCCTCGGAAACGATGATCTGCAGCAGGGTTGGCACTGCGGCCCGAGCCCTGCTCATTTTCATTGATAGCCATCTCTCCCCGAGCCTGTCGCAAGTCTCTGGACTGAATCAGCAGTGCGCCTGCGATTGCGACATTAATCCGGCAGACTGCCTCGCGCGTTTCAGACAGTACAGATGCTGCGCCGCTGAAAGACCACCAGCGCAGCTGTCCAGAAACAGGCTGACAGCGTCAGCAGAGTCACGACGTCTCGCACCGGAAATCGTCCCTCCTGAATCACAATGGCCGGACGATAGTATTCCATCACCGAAAGCCATGAAATCGCCTTTGCCCAATCCTGAAATTGCGCGAGAAAGTTCAGGAGGAACGACACGAGCAGGACGGAAAAAACAATACCGATCGCTCGACCGCGTCGATCACTCAATGCACTGACCAGAAAAACAAAACTGCCAATCGCGAGGTAAACGGCCGCAAGGTTGCTGATGACCAGGACGGCCGATACGAGGCTGAGACGCATTTCGGCATGGACAATCGCAGATGCAATCAGGTGCCCCAGCAGTCCTGCGGTCAGCATGACGCCACCCGAGACCACCCATCCGATGGTTTCAGACAGAAAAATTGCCTTTCGCGTCACCGGCAGACACAGGAAAAAGTCAGCCGTTCCCCGATCAATCTCACCTGCGGGCATCCGTGAGCAATACATCACCTCATGCGCCCAGATCAGCGTCAGGACTGTGGGGTGCACCCAGAGAAAGGCCTGAGAGAGCTGCGACGAAATCTGATTCCCGGGGTCTACACCCAGCAACGCAGCAATCAGCGGCTTGACCAACGGCATCTTGTCGAACACTTCATGAATGTTCCCCAGAACCTTGGGCAGCAGGGCCGTCAACAGTCCCATATCCAGTCCCAGCCCAAGGCTGAACCAGACCACAGACCAGAAGACTTCGATGCGAATTTTTTCCAGCAGTCCGAACATGGACCTCTTCCATTTGTGACGGTTTGCGCTGATCAACGGCGTCTTACAGCCGCAGGTCAGACGCCACCCTGTGAATTGGCGTAGTAGCCTCGAAACAACGCATCGAGTGACGGTGAGCTGACTGAGATATCCTCAAAACCCTGAGTACAGGCCCATTCCAGAAAACTCATGACCGATCCCTGAATTTCCAGAAGGCAGGTGCGTGAAAGCCGATCCGGGGGAATGGCCATCAACCCGGGGCTCATAGACGCCGCTGTGTTCATGGGCCCACCATTGGGCTGCCAGATCACCCGGGCCACAGCAGGCCACTCAGCGGGACCAACCTGGCCAGGGTGCAGAGTGATCGTGATGGACCGCGGTGCGCGGGCCCTTAGATCCGTGATTCGCGAATTCTCAACAATCTGACCGTTCCGAATAATGGCGATTCGATCACACAACGACTCCACTTCGCTGAGCAGATGGCTGGAAAACAGAATCGTGCAGCCGGACTGAGCCATCTCGCGAAGACACAACATCAGTGTGTCCTGCATCAAAGGATCCAACCCTGACGTGGGCTCATCCAGAATCACCATCTCAGGCTGAGGCGCGAGTGCGAGAATCAGTGCGACCTTTTGTCGATTGCCTCGTGACATTTTCCAGACGGGAAGTGAGGGTTCCAGCAGAAACCTCTCGGCCAGTGCCAATCCCTGAGTCTGCACATCGCGGCCATGAATCTGATTCAGGAGTTTCAAGCCGCGTTGCAGTGTCAACCACGAATAAAGCCGCACATCGCCCGCCACATATCCCACCTGCTGACGGATCGACGCACCTTCGCGCCAGCAGCACTTGCCAAAAATCTCGGCAGTGCCGGACGAAGCTCGCAGCAGCCCCATCAGGATGCGAATTGTCGTCGACTTTCCCGCTCCGTTTGGCCCCAGAAAACCCAGAATCTGGCCTTCGGCAACGTCGAGGCACACATCCCGAATCCCGCGCCGCGTCCCGTAACTACGATTCAGGTTTACTGTTCTTAGAATCGTCATCCGGAAATCCGCTTCAAGTGACAGGCTTCGACGGCCCTTCTGTCACTGTCCAGGGCCATAGTGGAAAGGACACTTATCAATCACATCCCACGGACATTCATCACCGGTTCGCCATGTCGATCATGTCAGCCGCGAACAAACCCGTGTCAGACATCAAGAGCTTACGGCATCTCTGCCGGTGCCTTGCGAACGTTACACCAAGCAGCGCCCCGGCAGCGTTGGCACGGACGACCGCGTCGGCAAGCACGGCAGATCGACAGACGAGTGACGCCAATTGCCGAACACCTATGTGCCATGTTTGCCGGTCAGAAGCTGCCTCGGTACTATAGACTGCAGGGGCGAAATTGCCATCTCAGACGTACGGACGGGGCGAAGTAACCAGATGCTGAGCAGCAGTCCGATTCATTCTTTTCCGTGCCCGGGTACGCTGGCCGAAAACTGTCCCGAGATCCACTGACAGAAGAGCGCCTGCGAACGCCCCATCATACAGCTTTCCGAAACTACGTGGTTTGCCATGCCCATTGATCTGCAGGATACGATTACCGCCACGGCCTCGCCGCCGGGTGCTTCGTTGCGCGGAATTGTGCGGATCAGCGGGCCAGAGACTCGGCAATTGCTCGCGGGAATGTTCACAACGCCCCCGGACACAGGTGATTGGCACTCTGCGACACTTCCCCGACGCTGGCCCGGAACTCTGCGGATTTCTGCCTTTTGTCAGCCCCTTCCCGCCGCTTTGTTCTTCTGGCCAACTCAACGCAGTTACACGGGCCAGACCATGGCAGAATTGCACTTACCCGGTTCAGAACCAGTGCTCGAGGGTGTGCTGGAAGAACTGTGCCGGCGAGGAGCTCGACTTGCACGCCGCGGCGAATTCACCATGCGGGCCTTCCTGAATGGCCGCATGGACCTGCTTCAGGCCGAAGCCGTGCATGGCGTGATTCAGGCCGCGGACCACGACGAACTGCAACGAGCACTCGGTCAATTGGGCGGAGGAATCACCGGAAATCTCCGTATGCTGAGGACGGACCTGATCGGCCTGCTGGGTGACCTTGAAGCCGGGCTCGATTTCGTGGATGAAGACATCGAATTTGTCAGCAACGAGGAGATTCGTCGCCGTCTCGGAGCGGCCCTTCAGCTGATTCAATCGCTGGTCAGTGATGCAGCCTCCAGACTTCCGGCTGGCCATCGCCGCAGAATTGTTCTGGCCGGGCTCCCCAATGCAGGCAAGAGCACACTTTTCAATAGGCTCACAGGATCTCAGCGGGCGATTGTGTCTCCGACCGCCGGAACGACCAGGGACTACGTCAGCACCCCCGTCATCCTGGGAAATTTCACCGTAGACCTTGTCGACACTGCTGGCTGGGAAGACACCGCCGACTCAATCCTTAGCCGCGCGCAGGAGTTTCGTCAGGAGCAGATAGACGCAGCAGACCTGATCGTTTGGTGCCGCGCGGCTGATCTGCCAACCGAACAGCGTGCTGCGGAGAGCCAACTGCATCGCCAGCTGCAAAACCGGGGCTTTGACCTGTTGACCGTGAAAACACGAAGTGATCTCGAAACCACTGCCACCCCAGCCCCAGCGGAAGACATTGCCATCAGCGCCGCCACTGGTGCCGGACTGACAGCGCTCACAGAGCGACTCGTCCGGGCGCTCGAAAGGGGCAACCAGGCGCGCTCCGAATTGCTCGGGACATCCGCCGTTCGGTGCCGGGAAAGTCTGCAGAGGGCTCATACGTGCCTGTCACAGGCCCTGCAGGCGGCCGTAGATCGAAGAGGAGACGAATTGATTTCTCTGGAACTGCGTCAAACGTTGCGGGAGTTGCAGATAGTCCTTGGTGAGGTGTATACGGACGACCTGCTGGACCACATTTTCAGCCATTTCTGTATTGGAAAATGACCAGAACGGCGTGCTGAGTTCCTCGTACCGGACCGTGGCAGAAATCTGGTTCACCTTCACGACCGGATTGATTTCCGGCTGGACTGCGAACAACGAACGCTGGTGCCGTGGCACGTGCGGACCACCAGAAAACCCGGATTTCCCGGCCGCCAGGTTCCAACTCTGCCGGGAAAATCAGAAAAACTATCGGATTTTGACTGTTTTTGCTGCCTGAAGCCGGAAAATGACACCGGCGGAGTTCGATTTATCCCCTGACAATCGACGCTTATGGCCTGGTCTGCGCGTCGTACCAAATGGATAATTCGCCGCAGACACATGAGCTAAATAGAGCGTCTATTCAACTGCGATCATGTCGATGCTGTTTGGCAACTCAAACGGCGGTCTTCAGCACTGTGAGTCTCGCGGTCGGCATTTCCCCGTCTGCCCCGATTCACTTGTTTTCAGAGAAACGATTCCATGCGAAAAACATTGTCGCTGCCATCGCAGTCAAATCGTGGTAATCGCAGCGGTTTTACACTCATCGAGTTACTGGTTGTGATGGCCATTATTGCCGTGCTGGTGGGGATCCTGCTTCCAGCAGTCCAGCAGGCCCGTTCTGCCGCCCGCAGAACACAATGCCTCAACAACCTGAAGCAGATCGCCCTTGCTCTGCATTCCTTTCACGATTCGCACGGCAAGTTTCCGCCGGCAAGGCTGATCAGCTACCGCAAGGACAACGTGACCGATCAGAAGGGAACTGAACCTGCGCTGGACGAGCCGTCGTGGCTGGCGCACATTCTGCCCTATGTTGAACAACAGGCACTGGCCAACGAGTGGGATCTGTACACGCCGTTTGGCGCTCAGTCCAGGGCCGTACGAACCAAAGCCGTGTCCACCTACCTGTGCCCGGAGCGACATTCCATGACCAACGCGGTGGCTGAGGATATTTCGGTGGAGGTGATCGCACCCTGCGGCTGTGTCATGGGACGACAGTTTGTCCCCGGAGGCAGCGTCAGCGACTACGCTGGCAACCACGGTGACAATTCCCCGGGAGCGTTTGGGAGAGACACTGATTTCTTCTGGGGAGGCCGCGGAACGGGCGTATTGATTTCCAGTCGTCCCGTACTGGCTCCAAAGACAGCAGACAAGGACGCTCCGATACTACAGCAGGACTGGATGGACACTGTGGCAATTTCGGACATTCGGGACGGGACCAGTAACACGCTGATGGTTGGGGAATCCTACATTCCCGAGGGGGAATCGCTGAAGACGCCATGGAACGGACCTGCGTTTCTGGGACGTTACCTGACCCATTTCGCGCGGATCGGAGGTCCGGGGATTCCCATTGCGCATGGGCCCACAGATCAGCGTGGCACAATGTATTCCTTCGGAAGCGCTCACGCAGACATGGCTCAATTTGCATGGGCCGATGGCAGCGGAAAAGCCGTGTCGTCATCCATCAGTACGCAGGTGCTTGCCAGTCTCTGCCATCGATCTGACGGACTGCAGTTTCAGGGCTTTTGAAGGCGCTGGCGAACTGATTCGCAGCGAAATTGTTCTGAGGACAACCGGCAGCAAAGCTGCCCGAATCGTCAGGGATTTTTTCCAGCATTCGAGACGTCGCGGGCAGCAGTTCGCAGCAAAGCATGAAGGACCAGCAACTATGATTCGCGGGGGTAAGACGTTGGCCCCGAGTTGGCCATGGCTGTGGATGATCTCCGTCGGAGTAACGCTCTGCGGGTGCGGTGAGGATCGTCCTCGCGCATACCCGGCGAATGGTCGAGTCGTTTTTTCTGATGGAACTCCCGTTAAACTGGGAACTGTGGAACTGCTGTCCGCAGAACATGGCACGACGGCGACAGGGCGCATTCAGCCTGATGGAACCTTTGTTCTGGGAACATGGGAAAGCACCGACGGCGCCTGTGCCGGGGATCACAAAGCCATTGTTTCTCAGATGCTGATCTTCGACGGAATGGTCCGGCACACCACGGACCATGGATCACCAGTCGACACGAAATATGGGTCGTACACCACCAGTCCACTCCGGGTCACGATTCGCAAATCACCCAGTAACAACCTTGAACTGCAGGTGGAGAAGGCGCGGCGCGAAACCGGCGGAGCATCCGGTTCGGGTGCGAAATGAATCCCGAGTACGCGGACGCACATGCAGGCACCTGATCATGCCCCCTGGCAACAAACGCCACCAGGTAACTCAAGCACCTGCTGGACGAGGAAATGCCGAAAACCCCGGGACTCAGAGCGACCAGGGAAGGCGGACTGTAGTGACACAGATCAATTCCCACCGACCTGAAGCGGCATAGAAATTCGAATGGACAAGAGAGCGGCATGAAGATTCGCTTTATTACCGTGGGTGGAACAATCGACAAGGTCTACTTTGATCAACTCAGCCAGTATCAGGTGGGACCACCAGGAGTCGAACGGATCCTGCAGGATGTTCCGGTGGGATTTGAATACGAAATCGAATCGCTGATGCGCAAGGACAGCCTCGATATGACCGATGAAGATCGGAACCTCGTCGCGGCTGCGGTCGAGCGATCCCCGGAATCCCGAATCCTGATCACTCATGGAACCGACACCATGATTGAAACGGCGCGGCGACTGGCCGGATTGACGAACAAGCGCGTGGTCTTAACGGGCGCGATGCAACCAGCGGGATTCCGGAATTCTGACGCGACGTTTAATCTGGGGCTGGCCCTTGGAGTCCTGCTGTCAGATTCCGGCCGTGGGGTCTGGCTCGCCATGAGTGGCCAGGTTTTTGATCCCTACTCAGTGCGGAAGAATCGAGATCTGGGAAGATTTGAACACGCGGGAACGAATTGAATCTTGCCCAACCCCGTTTCCGGCCGCTGATCGGCCGGATTCGTTGGCAAATCCCCCAGGACAGGATTTCGCGGCGCTTTGCCGCCGTATCCGGCTCAGGTTGAGGCTGAATTCTTAAGAAAATCGTGAATTCGCCCGTGGAAGACAGGGGGAGATTTGTAAGCCGCAATAGCGGGATTCCGGAAATCCGCCAGGAAAATCGACTTACAGAAATGCGTCGATACCGGGCGCGGAAGGAATCGAGTATGCTTTTCCAACTCCGGGACATTCTGCGCAGGTAACTCCTGCCGCGGTGAATTTTCCCTGTCAACAGCATTGGTGGGCTCCGGCGCACCCTCTTATAACTGACCTGAAGATTATGGAAAACCGTCGACTTTTCATCTTCCTGTTATCCACAATGACCTTTCTGTGGCTCTGGTCCAGCTATCTGGCCCCGCCTCCGCCGGAACCGGATGCTGCCGCCGAAGCCACTGCAGACGAAAGTACAGGTTCGGACGCTGCGGTGGCCGGGACAGCCAACGGCGAGGACGCCGCTTCCGTCGCAGGAGAAACTCCGACGAAAGCCGCGGCAGCCGACCAGACGGCATCACAGCCTCCCGCCATTCAGATTCCGCAGTATGAAAGTCGTACAATCACGCTGGGATCACTCCAGTCAGACAGTGGTTACGCACTAGAAGTCGTGCTGACATCAGCTGGTGCTGCGGTAGAAAGTGTGTCCTTAACCTCACCACAGTTTCACGATCTGCAGGATGTGCAGAAAGCCGCTCGCATCGTGGGCAACAACAGCACATCGGATCGGACCTTCACGACGGCAATCGCTGAAGTCGATCGGTTGTTGCTTCCTGAGGGAAAATCTCTTGAAACCGTTGACTGGAAACTGGCGCAGACCGCAAACACTGACGATGCGGCAACGGCAGTCTGGGAATATGACTCTCCCGACGGCCGGTTCCGTTTACGCAAAACGTATTCACTGCCGCGAACAACTCTCTCCGGCAAAGAACTGGCCCAGGCCTGGAGAGACAATCCATCCGTGTACACCGTCACCCTAACTCTGGACATTGTCAATCTGACGGCGGCGGACCAGGTATTCGACTACGAAATGCAGGGCCCCGTGGGCCTGCTGCTGGAAAACAAAGAGCACACGTTCAAGTACCACGACATCCATGTGGAATTTGCAGACAGCAAGGCGGCATCGCTGAACATTGCAGCACTGCAAAGTTACTGTGACCGTATCGATGAAGAGCTTGGCTATCGTGCTTCGCCCGCCGAACTTCGCGAAAAACTTCGGGAAGATCGCGAATGGACCACCGTACCCCGGTATGTCGGCGTTGACGTGCAGTTCTTCTCAGCACTGGTCGCCCCCGGCGTTCAAGCCGGTGCTGATTCCAGCGAAACATCTGAAGTGACCTGGATTGATCGTACCTACCCGATGCTGATTGGACCGGACCTGCGAGAACGCGTTGAGCCATTTTTTGTGGCCAGAATCATGAAAGGACTCTGGACGGCCTTTGCCGGTCGCGAAGTCGATCCCCGGACCGCAGATCTCAGTTTCCGAATCGCCAGCGTGCCACTGACTCTTAAGCCAAACGGCACCATCTCGCACAACTACGCCTTCTTTGTGGGACCGAAACGTCGTGAACTGCTGGACCCCCAGCCCTTCGCCGCCGGTCAGGTACTCAACTACGGCTGGTTCGGTCCCGTAGCCCGCATTATGCACTTCCTGCTGGACTTCTTTCACGGGCTCGGTCTGCCCTATGCATTCGCCATCGTTTGCCTCACAATTCTGGTGCGAGGCTGTCTGTTTCCTCTGTCGAAGAAGCAGGCTGTTATGGCTGCACGCCAGAAAGAACTGCAGCCGCAGTTGAAAGCACTGAAAGAGAAATGCGGCAATGACCAACAGAAGTTTGCACGAGCCCAGATGGATCTGTGGCGCAAGCACAACATCAACCCACTCTCGGGTTGCCTGCCATTGTTTCTGCAACTGCCTATCTTTGTCGGACTGTACACCGCCCTGAACTCGGCAGTGGACTTGCGGGGACAATCGTTCCTCTGGATTGATAACCTGGCCGCCCCGGACGCGTTGTTTCGCCTGCCATTCGCTCTGCCATTCGGGATGGGGCATGACTTCAGTATTCTTCCGTTGTGTACTGTGGCCCTGTTCCTGACTCAGCAGAAGATGTTTATGCCTCCTGCTCAGGATGAACAGCAGGAAATGCAGCACAAGATGATGAATATCATGACAGGGGTGATGGGCATCTTTTTCTGGCATCAGCCCGCGGGGCTTTGTGTCTACTTCATCGCGTCCAGCACGTGGAGCATCGCTGAACGCAAATTGCTGGGAACAGCCAGCCCCGCACCCGCCAGCAATGT
The DNA here is from genome assembly GCA_903924405.1 of uncultured Planctomycetaceae bacterium. Taxonomy (GTDB): domain Bacteria; phylum Planctomycetota; class Planctomycetia; order Planctomycetales; family Planctomycetaceae; genus SXXK01. The sequence goes on from CAIYBH010000373.1 coordinate 65,770, forward strand.
GGAACTGATCATTCCGGACGACACCCCCAAGGCAGCCGCTGGCTCAAAAGCCAGCACCGAGCCTGTCAACGGTCCGACGAAGCCCGCTGGATTTCTGCAGAGGCTGCTTGATGCGGCCGCTGAAGCACAGAAACAGGCGGAAAGTCAGAAAGGCCGCAATGACCGAAAGGGTCGAAAGAAACAGGACTGATTCCAGGGATTCGTAGACCGATCACCGAAGCCCCTGAAGGTGCTCGGCAGCGAGGATCATCCATGCAGCAGGACATCTCCCCTCCAGTCACCGCGATCCTGATCGTTGATCACGGATCGCGCCGGGCTGAAAGCAATCAGTTGCTGCACGATGCAGCTCGCCGGTTCGAGAAGCAATCTCAGTACTCAATTGTTGAACCGGCCCACATGGAGTTGGCTGAACCCAGTATTCGGCAGGCCTTCGATCGCTGCGTCAGCAGGGGTGCGCAGCGCGTCGTTGTGTTTCCCTGGTTTCTGTCACCCGGACGACACTGGACCGAGGACATTCCCGAACTGGTGCACGAAGCAGCCCAGCAGCACCCGAACGTTGAATGGCTGGTCACCCCACCCTTTGGCATTCATCCCGGGCTGATGACGGCTGTCAACGACCGGATTGATGTCAGTGTCCGAAGATTCGACGCGGAACGAACAGAGACTCAGGCGGCGGGTCATTGAACTCCGCAGCCCGGGGTGATCTTTCCTTTCCGCAAATTTCTCCGTCGTCCTCGACGAACCTCTCCTGACGAAGTCGGATCAGAGTGTGAAGCCGACTTCAGTAAGTTCCCTACGGAACGAATTCTCATTTCCTCAGTGCTCCCCGGATCCCGGCCCGATGTACTACCGCCAGCCTCCCTGCATGCGACCGTTATTTGTGCTGCTGCTGATTGCCAGTGGCTGCAGCCGATCAAATCCAGCTCCGATTCCTGCGAAGCCCCTGAAGGTCTTCTACGTAAAGCCCGTGACACAGGAAGTCACTGAAGAAGAAGAATTCACAGGCCGCATGGCGGCAACCGAACGCATCGAATTACGGGCTCGCGTCAGTGGCTACCTGCAGGAACTGGACTTCGCAGAAGGAAAGCCCGTCACCAGCAATCAGGTCCTGTTTCGAATTGACAATCGTCCGTTCCTTGCCGAGGAAAAGCGGACTGCCGCTGCCGTCAGCCAGTTTGAAGCACGTGCCAGACGACTGGAAAGCCAGGAATCACGGGCTCGTTCACTGTTTGAAAAACGGGCGATGTCCGAAGAGGAGTACGAAGCGATCAAGTACGAACTGACCGAAGCTCAGGCCTCATGGAAAGCAGCCATGGCGTCTCATGAAACGGCCAGACTGAATCTGGAATTCACTGAAGTCAGAGCACCAGTGGCGGGGACAATCGGGCAACGTCAGGTCGACCCCGGCAACCTGGTGGTTGAGGACCAGACACTGCTGGCCACCATCGTGCCGACCGACCGGCTTTATGTGCACTTCGATATGGACGAGCGCACTGTACTGCGACTCCGCCGAATGCAGCAGCCCGGAGCAAGACAGACCGCCCTTGATGAACCGGTGACCATCAGGATTGCACTCGCGGATTCAGAAGAATTCTCCATCACTGGGGTGGTGGATTTCCAGGACAACGAGATCGACTCCTCAACTGGAACACTGAGAATTCGCGCGACTGTTGACAATGCCGGTGGACTTCTGTCACCGGGCCTGTTTGTCCGACTGAAATACCCCGTGGGATCTCCGCAATCGTCACTGCTGATTCCGGAAGAGTGCCTCGCCTCAGACCAGGGGCGACCACTTGTTTATGTGGTGGCAAGTGATGCGGGGCGGACCATCGCCGCCGCGCGTTACATCGAGCTCGGTCCCATGGTCGGCGCCCTGCGTGTCATCAGAAGCGGGTTGGCGATTGACGATCAGGTCATCGCCACTGGCCTGCAGCGTCTGCGGAGAAACGCCGAAATCACCGCAGAGCAAATGCAGGAAGCACCCGCTGCCCCGAATCTGGACAGATCAGAACGAACACCTTCGGAACAGAAGCCTGACGCAGCGGAAAACAACCTTCCCCCCGCAAAAGCTGACTCGCGAAAACCAGCCTGACCTTTGTTCGCCCAGTGCACAGCCGCGGATTACGCTGTCGGACGCGTCCTTTGAACGCCCGGAGAAACGTTTCTCCGGGCGACGATGTCAGTGCAGCCGAAGAATTCAGCACCTCCCGCTGAACCGTCACTTGTTTCAACATTTATTGTTTTGACAAGACTGCAGGCTGCACGTATGTTATCGCCCCGCGAGTCCACCCGGTATCACTTCTTGAATACGCAGGAACTCAGTTCCATGACCAACAGTGCCCTTGCCGAGCAATTTTTCCTGCAGATTGCGATCATTCTGCTGGTTTGCCGGGGTGTCGGAATTCTCGCTCGTCGGATGGGGCAGCCGCAGGTTGTTGCAGAAATGATCGCCGGTGTGTGTATGGGCCCCTCGCTGCTGGGGTTGTTTTTTCCAGAGCTTCAGAAAGCAATTTTCCCCTGGGACAAACTGACGCGTGACACTCAGAGCTACCTGTATCCGGTCTCACAGCTCGGACTGGCCCTGTACATGTTCATTGTGGGGATGGAGTTTCGTCTGGACATCGTGCGATCGCAGTGGCGCAGTGCTGTAGCCGTCTCTCTTGCCGGGATGATCAGTCCCTTTGTGCTCGGTGCGGGACTCGGCTGGTACTTTCATAACTATACCTCGCTGTTCCCTGCGGGATCGAGTGTCTGGGGTTCGTCGGTGTTCCTCGGAGCCTCCATGTGCATCACAGCATTTCCCATGCTGGCCCGTATTATTCACTTCAAGGGGCTGAATGGAACGCGTATGGGAACGGTGGCCATTGGAGCCGGGGCCCTGGACGATGCCTGTGCATGGTGCCTGCTGGCCGTGGTATTATCCAGTCTGGAGAAAAGTCCCTCGGCGGCAATTCGGAGCATTGGCGGGGGCATCCTGCTGGTCATTCTCATTTCCCTTGTCATCCGCCCGGCGCTGTTGCGACTTCAGAAATGGCTGGTCGCCGATGATTCTCTGACTGAGCCCGGTTTGGTGGTCTGTCTGGCCTTGATGTCTTTGTCTGCCTTTGCCACGGATCGTCTTGGCCTGCACGCGGTGTTCGGTGGATTTCTGATGGGAACCGCAATTCCCCGCGGCATCATGACCCACCAGGTGACGAAACGCGTGGAACCAATGACCGTCGCGCTGCTGCTGCCAATGTTTTTCACCTTCAGCGGGCTCAACACACGCATTGGACTGCTGAACACGCTGGAGGGCTGGATCATGAGCCTCGCTGTGTTGACGGTGGCCATGCTTGGTAAGGGAGTATCCTGCTGGTTGGCAGCACGTGCCACCGGAATCCCGAATCGAGAGGCGATGGGGATCGGTATTCTGATGAATGCTCGTGGACTGATGGAATTGATCATTATCAACATCGGACGCGAAAAGGGCCTCATTTCCGACGAATTATTTGCGATGCTGGTCATCATGGCCATCATTACCACTCTGGTGGCGTCCCCCATCTTCGATCGACTTGTTGGCCCGGTGAAATCAGCCGAGTAACGCGACTCCTTTTAATCCTCGATAGCATACGAGGTGATGGGAACAGTTCCCGGGAACTCCTGCTGAACCAGAACTGCGGTTTACTCCGCCGCAAATGTCTTCAGCGGCACGTCAGGAACTTGTGCGGGATGAACTTCAGCCAGCGGTGGCGGGAAACCGGCAGCAACCGTAAACTGCGGGCAGTCAAATCTCCTGCTCAGCAGTCCTCATTTGCCGGACGTCCACAATGATGCGCAAGGGTTTCCTGCTCTTTGGGCTCCTGATCATCCTGCCTCTGAATCCCCTGACGGAGTCTGCTCAGGCACAAGGGCGATCACTTGCCGATAACCCTCAGCTGGAGAGCTTCTTCCAGCGAGAAGTTGTTCGTCTGGAGCAGGCCAATGACCTGACGAACTATCGCACCCGTGAAGAATGGGAAGCAGCGCGCCCCGCGCTGCGTGAAGAACTGTTCGATATGCTGGGACTCAGCCCGCGTCCGGCGAGTCTTCCGCTGCAGGCCACTGTGACAGGTGTCACAGAGCACCCGGAATTCATTGTGGAGAAACTGCATTTTCAGTCACTCCCGGGACTCTATGTCACTGGCAATCTCTACCGACCTCGGGAACAGCAACACCCCCTGCCGGCCATCCTTTATGTGTGCGGTCATGGACAGGTGAAACAGGACGGCGTCAGCTTTGGCAACAAGACGCACTATCAGCATCACGGCGGCTGGTTTGCACGCAACGGCTATGTGTGTCTGACCATCGACACGCTGCAACTTGGTGAGATTGAAGGTATCCACCATGGTACCTACCGCATGAATCGCTGGTGGTGGAATTCCCGGGGCTATACTCCGGCCGGTGTGGAAGCATGGAACTGCATTCGGGCGCTGGATTATCTGCAGACTCGGTCCGAGGTGGACGGGAACCAACTGGGCGTCACCGGGCGTTCTGGTGGTGGAGCCTACAGCTGGTGGATCGCGGCACTTGACGATCGAATTCGCTGTGCGGTCCCGGTGGCAGGGATCACGTCGCTTCGTGATCATGTGGTACATGGCTGCATCGAGGGTCACTGTGACTGTATGTTCATGGTGAATACCTTTCGATGGGACTTCGCGAAGGTGGCAGCACTTGTCGCCCCACGACCACTCCTGATTTCCAACACCGATAAGGATCCCATTTTTCCTCTTGAAGGCGTGGTTGATATTCATCGTCAGGTACGCCATATCTATCGACTGCTGGATGCTGACGACCAGTTGGGACTGCAGATTACTGAAGGCCCGCATGAAGATACTCAGGAACTGCATCTGCACGCGTTTCGCTGGTTCAATCGTTTCCTGCGAAATGACAAGTCACTGATCGAAAAGACTGCCGTAAAATTCTTTCCTCCCAGTCAGCTGAAAGTCTTCGCAACACTGCCGATCGACGAGGTGAATACACGGGTTGATGAGCTGTTCGTGCCTGCGGCGACAGCGCTGTCCGCGGCCACCGCACTTGACCAGCAGCAGATCCTGGCAAGTGATGCTGTGCGACGACTGGCAGACCGATGTTTTCGCGCGTGGCCACCGTCCGACGAAATCTCTGAGGAATGTCAGCTCACGGTCGCTCCGGCCGCAGCTGTGGACGGACTGCCTTTTCAGGTGACGCAGATCAGATTTGACAGTCAGCCATTCGTACCACTGCAACTGGATGTTCGTTCTCCGTCATCCACACCACTCAATGAGCTCACGGAAATCCGCCTGCGGATTTCCAACGACTCTGCAGATCAGGACCTGACAGATTCTCAAAGTCCGTTCAGTGAGGCTTGCCTGACAGTACGTCCGGGAGCTCAGGGGCCGTGGAAGGGGGACGCAGCAAAGCAGGTGCAGATCGCCAGACGCTTCCAGCTGCTGGGGATGACACTGGATGGTATGCGAGTCTGGGATGTACGTCGCGCACTGCAGATGCTGCGTCAGCATTGTCCCCGCCTGCAGAAGCTAACCGTTGAGGCAGCCCCCGGCACGGAAGTCCATGTGCTGCTGGCGTCTCTTTTTGAGCCTCCGGCGTCCCTCCTTGTCCTGCCAGAACTGGCCTTCACGCCGGAGAACACCCCGTCAATCCTCAATCTGACTCGAACCCTTCCGCTTGAGGTCCTCCCGGTACTGGTGGCACAACGCACACAACTGGAAACTCAGACAGCAGCCGCAGCAGCCCCCTTCGCAGCAGCGGTCACGGCAGACCCACGCTGGCACGGATACCCGATCCGGTTTTCCGTATCGCCTGAGCAGCGGTGATCGCCGTCGCTGGAATCTGACAAGGCTTCGTACGTTCCCCGATGCCCCTTCGGCCAAGGCCGGCGGGGCGTGACAGGAGCTCAGGGGGATGATCCCTGCATGAGATGCCGAACGGCTTGCTGAATGTCCGTCTGCCGCATCAGTGATTCGCCAACCAGCACAGCACCTACTCCAGCAGCACGCAGACGTTGAATGTCGGCAGGGGAAGAGATGCCACTTTCGCTGACCAGCAGGGTGCTGTCTGGAATCTGTTGCTTCACGAGAAACGTGTGTTCCAGTGACGTACGGAATGTCCTCAGGTCGCGATTGTTGATTCCCAAAAGCTCAGTTCCCGTGGCCAGCACCCGCGGAATGTTGGGCAGATCGTACAGTTCGATCAATACATCCATGCCCAGGGAATGTGCGTACTGGTACAGATCCTGCAGAGCAACATCATCAAGGCACTCGGCAATCAGCAGGACGCAGTCAGCACCTGCCACCCTTGCCTCAGCAATCTGATAGCGATCGATAATGAATTCTTTCCGCATCACAGGAATCTGCACCTGCTGTCGCACCTGCCGGAGATAACTGAGGTGTCCCTGGAAGTATTTTTCATCCGTCAGAACACTGAGGCAGGCTGCACCAGCGGCCTGATAATCAAGCGCAATCGAGACCGGATCAAAATCAGGGCGAATCAGGCCAGCCGACGGTGACGCTTTCTTGACTTCAGCAATCAAGGCCGGCTTATCGGCATGACGCAGGGCCTGCAGAAACCCACGCGGCGGAGGAGCATCGCAAAACTGCGATTCAAGAGTTTCAAGGGAGATTTGCTGGTACGCGACAGCAACTTCCCGACGTTTCTGTTCGATGATTTGGTCTAAAATGGTCGACAAGGCCCGCTCTCCACGTTTTGATATTCACCGCAAGATGGTAAAGCCCGCGTGGAGTCGGGTCGAGCCAACCGGGAAAATTCCCGTTGGCCAGGGAAACAGACAGCCAATTCACCCAGTCGCTCCAAAACGAAAACCGTACACGAATGAACTACTGTCCCGTCGGATCCTGTTTGGTGAAACGTCTGTCAGACACACTGCTGGCCCAGGCAGTACCTGACGCCCGGATCACAACGGGACAGGCTCTGGCCGCTTCACTGGCCCTGTTCATCTTCGTTTCCAGCCTGACGATGCTGGTACGCTGGGGACAGCGTTACTTCCGTCAGGGAAATACTCTGCCATTGGCACGACGCCCCTTCCTGACCGTGCCTCCAACCGTTACCTGGTTCACGGCCATGCTTTCCCTGGTCTGGGTGGCCGCGCAACTGGCCGTCAGTTTTAGCCCCGTAGAGAAACCTGCGGACGTTTCCACCGAAACAGGCATCGAAGGTGAAACACCACCGGTCGATTCGCAATCCGAATCGGCCCCGGTAAGCACCAAAAATCAGGATGAGCAACTTCGGGACGCCCGAGGCAATATCTTCGCGATTCTCCAGATGAATGCCATCCTGACCATCGGACTTGGATTCTCGGTGCTGATCGCCACTCTACGGTCCCGATCACGAATTCAAACGCACACCGCGTCGCTGTACAACAAGGAGCAGACAGCAGATCCCACCTTGGCTTCAGAAACCGACCAATATTCGTCCCTGACAGACTTGCCGTTGTCCTCAAGTCCTTCGGACGCATCCGTCATTCCGGATCGATCACTCGTCAAAAGTCCCTCCACAGAATTCCCCGTATCGCTCGACTCGTCAGGCTCCGCTACGGATCCGGATCCGGATCCGGAACCGTTCTCTTTCCGAGCTGAGCTCGTCTATGCGATCGAGGTTTTCCTTGTGGCGTGGTTTCCGACCATGTTCCTGCGTTTCCTGCTGGTCGAGCTGATTTCGCAGGTGACGGGTGAAGTCCCGGAGAGCAATCCATTACTGGAACTGCTGCGTTCCGGTCCGGGACAGGAATTGATGCTCCTGATCGCATTGACTGCAGTGGTCGTGGCCCCCATCGCTGAAGAACTCCAGTTTCGCGTTGTGTTGCTGGGAGGGCTGCTTCAGGCTGGGCGTCCGCAGGTTGCATGGCTCTTTTCGTCTGCACTGTTCGCCATGGCTCACGGGTTCCCGGATTCCCTGGCGCTGTTGCCACTTTCATTTCTGCTCGGTTACGCTTACATGCGTCGTCGCAGCTACGTGGCGGTGATGCTGGTGCACTTTCTGTTCAATCTTTCAAATATCGCGCTCGCCATGTTGTCCCTGCCGCAGCCTCCGATGTCGTAGAAATCTGCCCGACTTCTGCGTCTTCGAACAGAGAATCCAGACATCCGGCAGGTGCGACAAACTGGACCGTTCTCTGTGCCGGCCCGGGCGACTCATCGGTCCACCGCGATGCGGCTGCAGACGTATCAACAGTGGCAGCCATCGCTGATTTGGACAGCATGGGACGTCATTATCGTCACGAGTTTTCAGAATTGCAGAGCGTCAAGGTCGGCCAGTAGCTGGTCCATTTCATCCCGATGCTTCTGGCGAATACCGATAGACATCCCAACGGCTTCACGCCCATCCAGGAGCAATTCACGGTCCCGTTCCCTGACAGCCATCTCAATCGCAGATTCGCCCTCATCGCCTCCAAAGAGTTTCGTCAGGTCAATTTTCAAGCCACTGACTTCACCCTCAGCACCAGCAATGGCAGCCGTCTTATGGTGCGGAAAGATAATCGCATTCGCCGGACACACTCGACTGCACGCCGGACACCCCTTTTTACAACTGTCCTGCTGCTCCACCAGAATCCTGTCGAGCGCATCGACTCCGTAGACGCCAAACAGACAGAAATCTATGCACTCCATGCAGTTGGTACAACGACTGTAGTCGATCACTGGATACCAGCGACGTCCCGTATCCTCGGGCAGCAGCGCCTTGTCTTCCAGCGTAGCCGTTCCACCGTCAAAAGCCCTGCGTGCCTCAAGCAGGCGTTCCGGCTGGAGATACCGCTGGAGCTGCGCAGCAGAAGGAGTCCCCTGAATCCATGACATCAAATCCGTGGTGCTGCCATCGTCCGTGTTCAGCTCGTCTCGTACACGCCGAATCTCGCTGACAAACTCTGCGGCACTCTCAGAAACTCGAAGATCCAGACACCAGACGGAGCGATCCGGGACCTCAAGACTACCGATTCCGCCCGCAACCTGCTGTTCCGAGGAGTCCTCGTCGGAGTCCTCATCGTCGTCGGCGTCCTCCGCTGCCTTCAGCAAGGTCACACCTTCGCGACCACGTACGCCTGCACGATCCAGTGTCCAGCGAATGGCACGTTCGTAGAGCCAGCCCATCACCAGCAACGGGCCCCGCACTTCGCGAAGTAGTTGCAGACCTGAATGATTGGGAGCCATATCGTAGAGGTGCGGGACCAGCGTCACCGAGATCCCCGGTTCACCGATCAATGCTGCAGCGATGTCTTCCTCCAGACGCCGCTTTGACGGATTGCGTCCCTGAGCCTGTGAGATCACGACAGTGAGTTGGTGCTGCGACATAAGCTTTGAACCGCCGGGGTCAGCGAGAATGTGTTCCATGATTTACGGTTGTCAAACAGGTGCTGGGCAGCGTGTCAGCCCTCATTCATCTGGCCCTTGATCGTGCGTTGCGCGTCCTCCCACGCCGACCGCAGATACTCAAGGTACTCTTCAGCAGAGAGCAAGTCTTCGTCCGGCGCGAACTCATACAACCAGCCCGTTCCATACGGATCCGCATTGATTCCCGACGGGTCATTCAGGAGCGCTGGATTGAACCGAATCACCGTCCCGGCACCCGGAGGAAACATGGCAGAGACGGCCTTGGCACTTTCAATCTCGCCAATCTCCTGACGATCCCGGACTCTCGCTCCCTCATCAATTGACCATTCCAGAAAATAGACATCCTGCAGCAAACGCACGGAATAGGCAGTGAACCCCACCCGCCACCGATCAGTTCCTGCGGACTGCAGCCAGAGATGGCGCCGGGAATACTGCCGATCAACTGGAAACAGCGCCTGATACTGTCCCATCATAAATGATAACGGTTCAGTCATTGGTCAGCCCGCCGGTCGAAGGTCTGCAGTGACACCCACTGTCTGTCCTGCGTTTTCAATTTCCTGCAGCAGTTCATCTGCCGGGAAACTGACGGGCAGTGCCAGACGCAGAATCATTTCAAACGCACGGCCCTCTTCAGTTCGCACCGCATGCATCCCGGTGATGTCAATGCCATAACGAGCCACAATCTGGCTCAGACTTCTCAGGATACCTGGCTCATTGCGTCCGCCAATCCGCAATCGATACTGACGAGTTTCTGCGGCTGCCGCGACATGCACAGGAATCTGAGACGAGGGGTCACGGATTGTCAGCTCGATGCCAAATGGTCGACAGGCATCCTGCAGATGATCGCGGATCAGATTCTGGTCCATCGTGCCGGGAAAGTCAGCCGAGAAAATCATCGTAAAGTAGCCCCGCACAACGGTCTGACTGGCTTCTCGAAGGTCGCCACCCAGTTCCGCCATAGCGCGAGTCACCGCGGCCAGAATCCCAGCCCGGTTGGCAGCTGCCATGATGATAATCCATTCCCGCATCATCCGTTGTATCCCTGACCTGCAAAACTCCGTTCGCGAGAACCCGACAGCATGTTCAGGTGACCGCGACCAGTTGAATAACGCACCGACACCGACAACCAAGTCTCAGTGCAATTCTAAAATCGCTTCCACTTCCACAGGCACATTGTAGGGCAGTGATCCCATCCCCACCGCACTTCGCGCCGCTTTTCCGGCCTCTCCAAAAATCTCCACCATCGTATTGCTGAACCCGTTCATCACGGCCGGATGACGCTGAAAGTCCGCCGTGGAATTGACCATCCCCAGAACTTTCACAATCCGTTTCACGCGGTCCAGACTTCCCAGACTGGCCTTAATTGTCGCCAGCATTGTCAATGCCACAACGCGGGCGGCTGCGGCACCCTCTTCTTCGGTCAGGTCTGCTCCAACGCGGCCGGTGATCAACTTCCCGTCCGGTCCATACGGCACCTGACCGCTGACATATCCCATCCGATCCACCACAACCACCGGCGTGTAAACGCCACCCGGCGGCGGTGGAGGCGGCAATGTGATTCCCAGTTGTTCCAGTTTCGCCTCAATGCTCACCACATCACTCCCAACAAAATTCACTGCCCGTGCAATTCCCTTCCGCTCAATCCGGACTCTCACGAGGCACGCGGCATTCCATGACCAGGCACAGTTCTGTTACCAACTTTGAACGGTCCGCAAAAATACAGACACGTTAGACACACACAGAGTAACGAAAATCTGTGACCATTCCCAATTGAACGGCGAAATGATCGCACTTTTTCAAACCGGCACGCCGGATTCCTTCCAAATGCCGCGACCGGCTCTCTTCCCCCCGCGAAACCCGCGTCCCGCCTTCAAGACAGCCAACCGCAGTTGTCACACGGTCACAGGAGCCGCACAATCTCCACACTTCCCCCGAAATCACACCTGCCCCCACCTCAACAAACTCGAAAAATAACTCGAAAAACGACCTCCCCTGAGATTTCCCTGAATCTGTACGTATGACTCTTCATTTTTCTCAGTGATCGCCGCAGCCCATTGGCCACCCGACAATCGCAAGTCGTCCAGAAACACCCCGGAAATTCGCTCCATCCGCAACGGTGATTCCGCCACCCAGTACGGTTCCTCTCTGTCCGGAGCTGCAATCACCAAACGCACCCGCTCGGATTCCTCGTATCCCAGAAGCCACGCCCCCGGCAGCGATTCCGTAACACCACGCACGACTCGCAGCAGTTCCCCATATCGAAATACCGGTTTTTCCTGCCCCCGGCGGTGAACGAAAAACAGCCGTGCTACCCCCACCTCACAGTCTCGACTCAGCGATTCGTCTCCACTCTCCCTCTTCAGTCGCCCCCGCCACTCTTCGTCCAGCCATCGTCGAATGTCCGACTCCGATCGACGAAACCAGGCCCCCGCTTCGACAACAAACTGCTCCGTCTCGTCCATCGGTTCATGACCAGCGATCGCACAAGTCGCAAGATCTCGCAGGTAGAGCTCCACAAGGTCCGATGTCGGATCCAGCATTGGTGGTTCAAAGTCCCCGCCATCTTCCAGTGCGAGGCCAGTCTGAAATTCAATCCGCTGACGTTCCGTCATCTGCCCGACAATCCGCAGCCCCATCAGAATTCCGGTGACTTGCCCAGGTTCCGGACAGACCAGGCGTTCCACAAATCTGCGCAGCGAAGTCGCCGTCTCCTGCAGCAAATCCGCGCGGGAAGTCGTTAACTGCGGCTGAACCGCACACAACTTCAGTCGCAAATCAAATCGGGACTCAACCCCGCTGCGCCACGTTCGCACAGCCGCGTCAGTCGCCCCGTGAATGTACTCCGCAAAAAACTGTTCCAACTCCCGCACAATGTGTTCTCGCTGCTCGCGCGTCAGCATTGCAGAATCGGCCAGAACCAGTCCCGCAGTCCGATGACTGGCAAGGCATCGGTACAGATAAATCCGATCGTACTCGCTCAACAAAGGCAACGACGTCACCTTCTGCAGACCATGCCGAAGACTCAAACCTGATGGCGGAAAAGCAGCAATCAGCTCAACCAGCTCTGCCCCCAGAATCCACGCCGGATCACGCTGCCGAAAACCCGTGCCGTAGATTCCGGCAGCCTCCACGCCAATCACCGTGATCACCTGCTGCAGTAGTCCCACGGCCTGCCGATCCAGTGTCTTCTCCATCAGCTTTTTTGCGCCCTGGCGGCCAATCTCTGTCGCCAGCCACCATGCCCCCAGCGCCGCCGGATTGCTGGCGGCCACAAGTCGCCCCGCATAAAGTCCCCGCGTGGCATAGGTCAGCCACGGACTGGCCTTCTGATACACACCATATCCGATCACGGCCTTCCTGATGTATCCGTACAAGGTACCGATACTGTACTGCTGTACTCCCAGTGGCAATTGTTCCAGCAGCACCAGCAAATGCAGCCAGATCCGACTCGCCGCACGTGCCAATTGCTCCAGACTGGCTTCCATCAGCGGCGCCGCACTGTCCGGCCGATAGATTCCCGCAACCCGCTGGATCAGAGACAAGGCCTCATCCCGGATTAAGATCAGGTCGAGCTTGCCATCGACCATGTAGCCGTTTCCGCGAATCTTCTCATACACCCGCTCGGCCTCAGCCTCCAGTAGCTTGCGAACCTCCCGATCCTGCCCACCCAGGCGCCGCAACTGATCTGCATCCTCTGCCGCCCTCGGATCAGTGTCCGGGTATTCCAGAAACTCATGAAACCGCGCAAACCGCGTCGCCAGATGCTGCTCTCTCTGGACCAGATCGTCCTCCCGACGCTCGAATTCCGCCTGCAGTGTCTGCCGCTGCTGATCCAGTTCATCCTGTCGCTGCAGCAACTCGTGCTGCTGCTGTTGCAGTTTCCCACGCCATACCTGAAGCTCAGAATCATGAAGCCGGGATTGTGCTGAAAACAGGATCCGCCACGCCAGAGGCGACAGGGCCAGCAAGGCTCCAACGCACCGCCATATTGACGCAAGCTCTGGCCACACGATCACGAGGCCAATCCCCAGTGCCGATACAATCAACAGGATCACGGTCACACGATCCGGTCTCCGTTGCATGCGTCTACCTCAGACCCGTGTTGACGTTGTTGATCACACTCGTGCCACCCGCCATGGCACAGATCCCGGCACACTTTCAACTCCGGAATCCTACTCCCGGGCATTCCGGTCCGGCTCACCCAGAACAGCAGTCACCGGAAAGTGATCCGACGGATAGCGCCCATCGGCATTCGTCCTGTCAATCATGGCCATACGAACGCCCCAGGCTGGACTCACCAGAATCCAGTCAATGCGCTCCGCACCAGCCTTGCCGCTAAATCCATGAAAAGTACCACTTTCCGCTGTGCGGTTTGTTGAAGGCTGCGGCCATGTGTCACGCAACCCACCGTCTTCCAGCAACGTGGTGTAAGGGGCTGAATTCTCGCCACAATTGAAGTCACCGGTGAGAATCACAGGCTGCTCTCCGGCGATCTTCAACAATCGTTCACGCAGCACCATGGCCGATTGCCGTCGCGCCTCTTCGCCCCGATGATCAAAGTGCGTATTGATAAACACAAACGGCTTCGCCTGACCCCCACGTTCGCGAAGGCGAACCCACGTGGCGACTCGGGGAAGCGCCGCATCCCAGCTGCGACTGAATTTGTCGTCAGGCCGCTCACTCAGCCAGAATTGCCCGGACTCCAGCACCTCAAACCGCGCACTCCGTACCAGCAATCCACACTGTTCGCCTTGTGCGGACTCGTCCCGTGACCATCCAAGATACTGATATCCGGACAACTCCTGAGTCAGATAGGTGGCCTGAAAAGGAAGCGTTTCCTGCGTCCCCAACAGATCCGGATTAAACTGCCGGATCGTCTGCACCACCAGCTCGCGCCGCTTAGGCCACGCATCCGCTCCATCATTCGCCGTTCCGTAGCGAATGTTAAAACTCATCACCCGCAACTCGGCAGCCGCCGTCACTTCCTGCGCGTTTCCCGCTGCAGACATCCACTGCATCGCCACGATCAGACAGACTCCAGCCTGAATCCATCCGCGCACATGCCTGCCCAATCGACGTGTCTGGTTCAACTCCATCACATATTCCTTCAGGCCAGGTCTTCCGCATTGTCCGGGATTTCGCTGCAAGATCTCACGAATGGAACCGCAATGCTGCACCGCCACGTGACTTCGTACCGCGAAGTTGTACCGAACGACTTGTCGGACACTCAGGTGCCCGTGTCAAGCCTGCCTGCAGAACCGCCCCGAACGGCAGCCAAAGCCATTTTCAACCTCCCGCCGCCCCACACCAGCAAGCAGATCGCCAGTAAACCCAGCAAAAATAGTACCACCCCATAAAAGTCCGCCGAGTCAATCGGATTCCGCACATTCGCCGCCGGATTTTTCTGAATCAGAAAAATTTGCGGAATTTTCCAGAAAATAAGTTCTGTGCAGAAACAACCCGCCACCGTGTGTAGGCAATTTGGGTGTTTTTTTCTGGTTTTTTCAGCGAAGGTGTGTAGTTTGCAAGAACAGTGCCAGAATCCTGTCGACTCACAGCGATTTCTCGGTCTACCATACCGGCAGCGTCAAAAAGTGTTTTCCAGAATACGGCGATTCGATTTCCCATCATGCATCTGAACATTTCACAGCAAATGAAGATGAGCCAGCAGATGAAGCTGGCCCCGCGGATGATCCAGTCGATGGAGATTCTGCAACTGAACATGATGGCGCTGAATGAACGGATCGAGCAGGAACTGGTCGAAAACGTCACTCTGGAGCGCGAGGAAAAGGATGCTGATGGTCCCGGAGCGCCCGGGGATTCCGAATCTGAGTTCCTCAAGACAACGGCCGATTCCCGGGAAGCACGCGAACTTCAGAAGGATGTGGAAAACCGGGAACTTGTTATCGGCAAGGAAACGAATAACGAGTCGGACTTTGAACGACTGCTGGAAATCTCGTCGGAATGGCCCGAAGACAATGTTGGTTTCGGCGGGGCGCGTCCTTCGTCCAACCAGATCAGCGATGACATGGATCGCCAGCACGATGTCATGTCCAACATGCTGGCCCGGCCGCAATCCATCCATGAATACCTGCTGGAACAATTCTCCTTCTACTCCCTGGTCGATGACGAACGTCAGTTTGGCGAGTACCTCATTCAGCACCTTGATCACAATGGCCGCCTGCAGAGTATGCTGCCGGAAATCCTGCAGCAGTTTAATCGCCTCTACGAACATCAGGTGACGATGCCACAGGCCGATACCGTCCTGAAACTTATTCAGCACCTGGACCCGCCAGGCGTCGGCGCCCGGGACCATCGGGAAATGCTGCTGTTGCAGCTCAATGATCACATGCCGTTCCATGATGTCGTGGAAACACTCATCCGCGATCACCTCGAAGATGTGGCTTACAATCGCCTGCCGCTGATCCAGAAAGCGACCGGCTACTCACTCGAACTCATCAAAATCGGGATTGAGCAGATTCAGACGCTGAACCCGTATCCGGGGCGAGGCTTTGAGCAGCGCCCGGTCCAGCGCGTGACCCCGGACCTTGCTGTTGAGCGAGATGACAACGGACGCTACGTTGTCCGCATTCTCGATGAATACATTCCGGAACTCCGAATCAGCCCCCGCTACCAGCAGATGCTGCGAGACAGCCCCACGCAGGAAACTCGGGACTGGATTCGTCGCAAGATCGAATCCGCTCGCTGGTTAATTGAATCCATCGAACAGCGTTACAACACACTCCGCAAAGTCGCTCAGGAAATCATCGATCACCAGCAGATGTTCCTTGATGATGGCCCCGAATATATCCACCCGCTGAAAATGCAGCAGATCGCAGATCGCGTCGGAGTTCACGTCACCACAGTGTCCCGCGCCGTTGACGAAAAGTGGATTCAGACTCCCCGTGGCCTGTTTCCACTGAAACGTTTCTTCGGAGGCGGCACGCAAACCGCAGACGGTGAAGAAGTGGCATGGGACACCATTCGCATCAAACTGCAGGAGCTGATTGACAACGAGAACAAACAGGATCCGCTCAGCGATGATGCGCTGGTTGACGCGCTGGCCGCACAAGGCATCAAGCTGGCCCGACGTACAATCACCAAATACCGCAAACAGATGAAGATCCCCAGCTCGCGTCAACGTCGCGAGTACTGATTCCCGGACAGACTCGTTTTCAGCATCATCCCCTTAAAACACTTCTCTCTGGCTACCCCCGCCGATACACTCCTGTAAAGGGGCTGACAGTGACACCAGCTTCGCTCGGCCAGCCTTACCTGGACCTGGCTCACGCAAGCGAGAGTTGTTCACCAGTCGTCAATCAGGCATCTCGAAACGCAAAAACCCAAACCGTCCGGCTGGGAATTTGTCAGAGGACGCTTGTGACAGAGTTTCAGCCCCCGGTCTGACAACATCGCTCACATGCAGATGGTCGAACGTTCAGCAAGCAGGATGTCTCTCAGTCGTTGAATTTCCCTCCGAGTTTCGTCGGTCCTTCATGTTCCCCGCGCTGCAGGAAACCTGATGACAGGTCGTCACACCGGAAGGTGTCAGGCTGAGTGCAGGGCAGAAACGGATCGTGCTCAATGATGAAACTCTCAAGCCCACAAGGCCTCCTGATTCCGATTGTGGCAGGAATCGTGGCGATCGCCGCCTTTTGGCTCCTCACACCAGTGTCAGCCGTCTCCACATCTCAAAGTCCAGACACGACCGATGATCGCCTCAAGTCGGTCATGGAGACCAAGCTCAAGGGCGCTGACGCATTGCTGCGAGGCCTCGTTACGCAGGACTTCGAGGCTGTTCAGAAGGCCGCAGAATCCATGAAACTGCTCAGCCTTGACGCCCCGTCGCACTGGAAACGCAAGCCCGGGGACGACGAAATCTACGAACATTTCCGGCTGGAATTCCAGCGACTCTGCGCCCGTATCGAAGAGGAAGCCGCCGAAAAACGACTGGCCGGGGCCGCATGGTTCCAGCAGCAACTCACAGCCAACTGCATCGCCTGCCACGATTACCTCCGTGACAAAGACCGATAGTCGCCATCCTGTTCCCGCAACACAGAGGAACAGACAGATCGAATCGACCACAGTGTGGCAGCACGCAGCCACCCGCAACACCCGCGGTTGCGGAACGTACCGGCCCCCAACGCTGATCACCTCCGGGGATTCCTGCCGATCCAATCACTCGTTATTATCCATTTGATGGCGCGAAGGGAGTCCGTGTGTCGCTGGAGAAGGCCGATGCCATCGTTATTCGCCAGGTGGATTTCAGTGAATCCAGCCGCGTTATCACGTTTTTTAGCCGTGAATTCGGCAAATTCGGGGCCCTCGCCAAGGGTGCAAAACGTCTGAAAGGCCCGTTTGAGGCTGGGCTTGACCTGCTTTCTGAATGTCGCGTAGTCTTCATTAGGAAGACTCACGGGACCCTGAATCTGCTCACGGAATCTCGCCTCATGGCCAGATTTCAGCCGCAGCAGCAGGGAATCTCTGACGGACTCAATCGACTGTACGCCGGGTATTACCTTGCGGAACTGCTGAATGGCCTGACGGAAGACTTTGATCCGGCACCTGAACTTTACGAATTGACAACAGCCACGCTGAAGTCACTTTCCACGCCAGACTGCCAGACATCGTCCGTGATCATCCACTTCGAAATCTCTCTTCTCCAGCAGATTGGTCTCCTTCCAAACCTGTTTGAATGTGCTGTCTGCGGTTGTCCAGTCGAACAGAATGCGCGTTTTGTGCACTGGGTCAGCCAGGGCGGACTCCTGTGTCAGTCCTGCCGACGTGAAGAATACGCCGGCAGCACCGTGTCCACTGGTGCCATCGAGATACTGCGTCGTATGACGGAGAGCTCGGCGGAACTGGCCGGACGGATTCGTCTCACAGGCTCTCAGGCCGAGGAATGCCATAAGCTGGCTGTGTCCGCGATTACCGGTGCTCTCGGTCGTCGCCCACAAACCCTGCGGTATCTGCAGTTCACGCCCTGAACCATTCAGGGCACTGTTGTTTCCGGATCCGAACAATGACTCAGCTATGGATGCGAAACTGCCGACGCGATTCGGTATCCATCCAACGATCGAACCTGACGTTCGCTCGTTGCTGTGTCATCGCAGGTCTGATCACCCTGATGCTGGGTGGTTGTGCGCAGTCTTCGCGGCAGTCGAGTTCCGGCCTGTCCGGTATGTTCGGCGTTTCGAAGATTCGCAGCCGAATTGACCGTATGATGGGCAATGAAGACGAATCTCCGCTGGAAATGGGCCGCAGATTCTCGGCCGCCGAACGACGCGAAGTCGAAGTCTGTCGCCTGAGTTACGAGCGCGGACAGTACGAAGACGCCATCAAACGCTGTCGCAAAGCAGCAAAGAAATTCAAAGAATCGTCACTGGGTGAAGAAGCCCAGTTCTATCTTGCCGAATCCTGGTATGCCCTCGGCCGCTACGCCAAAGCCCAGGATGGATATGATCAACTCTTCGCAGACTATCCCTCGACCCGTTACGTCGAACCGGCGACTCGTCGACTGTTTTCCATTGCCCAGACGTGGCTTGAAATCGCGGAACCCGCGGTGAAAAGCGAAATTCGCACCGTCAGCGCCGAACGAATCGTTGAATCAAAATCCGAGGAGAAGCCGAGCGATCCGACACTCCGAGTTCGCATTCTGCCGAACTTCCATGATCGCTCTCGCCCCATTTTCGATACTCAGGGACGCGCCCTGCAGTGCCTCAAGGCAATCTGGATGAACGATCCCACAGGCCCGCTTGCCGATGATTCTCTGATGCTGACCGCAGCACACTATCAGAGACATCTCAATTATGTTGAAGCCGATCGATACTACGAAATTCTGCGGGAAGAGTATCCCGACAGTCGGCATCTTGAGTCCGCCTTCGTACTCGGGGCCCACGTGAAGCAGATGAGCTACCAGGGGCCATACTATGAAGGCGAAGACCTTGTGGGTGCTCGACGCCTGAAAGAGCAATCCCGGCAGCTGTTCCCGGCGTCTCAACATCAGGCTCAGTTGCGTGAAGATCTCGACGCACTCTACCTGCAGGAAGCCGAACGCCTGTGGGCAATGGTTGAATACTATCGCATGAAGAATCGCCCGCGGGCCATCGCGATCGCCTGTGTCAAACTCGTCTCCGAATTCCCTGACACCGGCTATGCCGCAGAGGCACGTCGAATCCTGCGCAGCATCGATCGCAAAGAACTCGCCGGACTTCCGGAAGTCACCGAATTCCTCGATTCACTGCCAAAGTCAGCCCCAGCCCCTGTCCCCGAAAATCGCTCCGGATCACCGGTCAAATCGGTCAGTCAGCCGGCAAACGCCGGACGCGCCAGATTGTAATCGTCATGCATCGCCGCTGCTCACTCCTGCTCCTGCTCTGCGTCACTGTGCTCAGTGGCTGCGGTTACATGCTGGGCGGTCAGGCTGTACAGGGCGTACGCAGCGTGCATGTTGCAGTCTTCGAATCCCAGTCTTTTCGTCGCAATACCGATTACCTGCTGACTGAAGCCGTCCAGAAGGAAGTCCGGAATCGAGGCCTCTACCGCCTCGAAGAGGCCGACATCGCCGATACCATTCTGCGAGGTCGAATTGTGGATATCCGAAAATCTCCACTCAGCGAAACTCGGTTTGATGACCCCCGTGAACTGCAACTGACTGTCGGAGCAGAGATCACATGGCTGGATCGACGAAGCGGACAGATTCTGAGTCAGAAAACATTTCCCATCGGGAATGAACTGACGCCGCAGATCAGCAGCGTTACCTTCGCGCCGGAAGTCGGACAGTCCCTGGCAACAGCTCAGCAGGAAGCGGCCAGTCGACTTGCGGCCAGCATTGTCGACCTCATGGAAGTCCCCTGGTAACCGCATTCCCATGCGGTCCAATCCAGCCTGTGATTCATGTCGGGGACCAGCCAATCAGAGCCCTGAGGAATCCTGCCACTTCTGGTCACCTGCAGCGTTGTGCTCCCCACCCAATGCGTCGGGCATTCCGGTCCCGATTGGCCCTCGGCGACGTATCAGGATGCCCGCCTCGTTCAGCGTGCGATGAATCGCCTCCAGCAACATCACGGCTTCACTCGTGTCGCTGTGCACACAGACCGTTTCCGGTTGTACCGCCAGACGGCCACCTTCAACGGTTAACACCGTTCGCGTCCGCAGGATCGAAAGCAGACGGGCTGACGCCGTGTCAGCACAATGAATCACGGCCTCTGGATGACTCCGAGGCAGCAGTGTCCCTGTCTGTGAGTACTGCCGATCCGCGAAAACCTCATGACAGACCGCCAACCCGGCGGCCGCCGCACGGCTCAGCAGGCAACAGCCGGACAATCCCATCACAACAGCCCCGGGCACAGTTTCACCAATCACCTCAATCAGCAGATCAGACAAGGCCGGCGAGCTGGCCGCAGAGTTGTACAGGGCTCCGTGAGGCTTCACATGGGCGAGGGGCAGCCCAACGGCATTCGCGGCCTGTAAAGCCAACTGCAACTGCTGACGCAGACTGGCCCGCAGTTCGCCGGCCGGCAGATCCATGTCTCGCCGCCCAAAACCCTCTCGGTCAGGCCACGAGGGATGGGCTCCGAATCCAACATTGTGGAGACGACACAGCTCAGCAGTCCGTATCAGCCGGAAAAGGTCTCCTGCATGGCCACCACAGGCAACATTGGCCGACGTGATCAGCGGCATCAGTCGGGCATCGAGAAGTTCTCCAGCCTTACCTTCAACTTCACCCAGATCACAATTGAGATCAACAGTGATCATGGCTGCAGTGCATCGGAAAATCGTTTCCACAACACTTCCAGCGGCTCTGTTCCCACACTGATGCGCAGTAACCAGCGCGACACGCCGTATCGCTCAACTTCGTCCAGCTCTGTGTAATGCGCCAGCAGTGTGTAGGGGCAACACAAGGTGAAACTGGTCCCCAGATTCGGTCCTTTGCAAACCTGCAGGCGATCAAACACGATTGGAGTTCTTGAAGGCGCATCGCGCAGCACAATCGACAGCAGTCCGCCACGCCCCGACGGCTGCTTTCCACCAACCGTCGGTATTTCAGAACCAGCTTCCGGATAGTGAACCCGTTCTACAGCCGGATGCTGCCGAAGTCGCTCAACCAACTGCTCTGCGTTATTGTTGATCACAGTGACTCGCTCGCGAACATCCCGCGAATTCTTCTCCAGCACCTCGACATCAGCATCACACAATTGCTCTTCAAATTCGGCCCGCAGGGCCACACGAAGTTCTGCAGCTCGCACACTGTCAGGATTCAGACGTGCACTTCCGGCCAGCACATCTCCCTGCCCACTGAAGTACTTGGTCAGGCTGGTCACTACGACATCAGCAAATCGAAGCGGATTCTCGTTGATAATCGCTGCCAGAGTATCGTCAACCACCAGCAGAAAGCCATACTCGTCCGCCAGCTTGCGCAACCCCGCCAGATCCGGAGTCGTCAGCAGTGGATTGGTTGGCGTCTCGCAGAAGACCGCACACACAGGCTCCCGCTGTGCGATCCCCCGCAGCTGCTCCAGATCCCGACTGTCCCCCATAGGCAGAAATTTCCATGCCGACGGTGCGAAACGCTGCTGAATCTTCAACGTATCAACGTAGGGAAATCCAAACTGCAGAGTCGGTCGAATTCCATCCAGCCGGCGAATCGCCCGCCAGACACACGCAATCGCTGCCATGCCGCTGGGAAAAAGCCAGACATCGTTCGCTTCACATCCTCCGAACTCCGCCACCCGCTGCCGAAGAGTGCCCCTCAGCGCGGACTCAGTGATCTCGGCAGGCTGTCCTGCCAGTAGTCTTTCGGCCGCTCGCGAACTCACAATCTCTCCGGCGTGCTGCCAGTACTCCTTCAGCTTCGGAAAGTCCTCAGCCGACGTTTCCACCGCCACGGCCTGCGTCCCGGGAAGCACAATCTGCCGCAGCACCTGACCACCCCGGTGCAGCACATGCCGGACGGCTCGAGCCGCACTGGAGGCCGACGGAAAGATCAGTCCATGAGCTCCCGCCCCAAGCACCCGAGCACACAACTGACGCACCAGCGGATGCAGACAAAACCGCGGATAGGCAGCCTGTAGTCGCCCAACGACCTCAGGATCCCCCTCCTCATAACGCACGTTGTGTTCCCACAATGGCAGACACGCTGATGCCGCATGCACTGAATCCGGCATAGGAGCACCTAACTCATGCGCCTGCCAGCGGGGTGAGATCAACAGATTGCGAGGCTCATTCGTCGACATATAACATCACACTTCACACAAATCACACACGCGTTTTCCAGCCGGGATCGCGCAGCAGTTACCCGTTAAGGATACGCAGAAACATTCGCATACTCAGTTTTCGAGGCGACGTTGCAGTTCGGAAAGTCTGATTCCTGTTCGACGCTCAATCTTCAAACGGATTCAGACGCCAGCCACCGACCGCATACAGATAGGGCGCGATGGGTTCCGGAAGCTCCAGGCCCACGAGAGGATGAGTCCAGCGTGCCGCACCTCTCAAACCATCAGATGCATCATCTATCTGCCACGACTCCTGCACGATCGGCTGCGAAGCTGTCGAGCGCATCATGCCCAGGGCGATCAGTGAAAATCGGCGCACGATCGCGCGTTCGGGATTGGGCGAGGATCGGTCCTGGATACGCTCATGAAACCGCGCCGCAAGCGCTGGATCCGGCACCTTCTCGTGCAGCAACCCCAGCGCCCACATCGAAGCCCCGCGCCGCTCCTGTGGTCCCGGAACCCCCTTGCTGAAATTCTTCGCGAGCGTCTCTTCAATTTCCCGCACACGCATAATTCCGAGGTACTGAAACAAAAATGCCTGCTTCAGACCATGTTCACGTCCCTCTTCCGCAGGATCTGACAGCCGTGCCTCCGCGTCCAGCGCCCCCTTCAACACTAGTTCCCGCACCGCAATGTCCGGAAACAG
Organism: uncultured Planctomycetaceae bacterium; assembly: GCA_903924405.1. Taxonomy (GTDB): domain Bacteria; phylum Planctomycetota; class Planctomycetia; order Planctomycetales; family Planctomycetaceae; genus SXXK01. Next base: position 89,046 of record CAIYBH010000373.1, read on the forward strand.
ATGTATGAGCCACCCAGCAGAGACCATCACTTCATTTCGAGGGTAATTCAGCAGTTCCACACATTGTGCAGAAAACGCAGAGGCGCGCAATTGCCCCAGCAGGATCAAACACTGCTCAATCCCCTGCCAGTCCGGCGACTCAGGCTTCAAACTGTCCGCACACAGACCAATGATCTGATCTTTGAGTTCCGTTTTCTCAATCGCAACGAGTCGCAATTGCTGTCGCGCCACATTGCGCACCTGAATGTGAATGTCACTCAACTGCTGATGCAGCCAGTTGACTCGCTGAGCGTCCGGAAACTGTCGCATGACCCGCGCCGCTGTCATTCGCACCACCGCATCGTTGTGCCTGCGCCCGTTGTCCAGTAATGGCTGCAGCAACTGCGAATTCTGGCGATATACCACCTGCCATGCAGCAGACGCGACTGCATCTTCAGGGTCACTGCACAACTGAACGGCTGTTTCCAGTCCCTTCGGGTCCTGGCTATCCAGAAACGCCACTCCAATCAATCGTTCCGTCTCACTTCTCTGCAGTAATCCCGCCGCCTGCACTGTGGACTCGGCTGGATTCAGGCGTGCAGACGCAGCAGCCGCAGACATGCGTTTGAGATAGTCCATCGTGCTGTCGGTCGCCATCTTCTGCAATTGTGCAGCAGATTCTGTGTCATTCAAAGCCGCCAGACCTTCACACGCCAGCCGCACGGCCGTTGCAGATTCCGGCAATGAGGCGATACGTTTTCTCCAGAGCTCCCTGGCGGGTGCATACTTCCATGACGCCAGCGATGATTCCAGAATGACGCGCTCAGTATCCGCTGCCGTCGCCGTATAGGCGAGCAGTTCCGGGGCGAGCGTTTTCAGGTTTCCAGCGGCAATCGCCAGAGCACAGGCCGCACGCACTCGTGCGCTGCGGGTCGTGGTCAGGACAGACTTCAGAACACTTTCCGCTGATGAGATATCGCTCAGCTTTTCCTGAGCAAATCGATACAGCTGTAGAGCCGCAACCTCGATCACCTCAGGATCCGTCGACTCTCCCAGAACACGCACACACATCGGGACGTAGTCCTGCCCCAGTTCGTAAATCCGAATCGGGTCAGAAATAAACGGTTCATAGTTCATACGATGCGGCAATTTGCGAAATCGTACGATGTCAGGAATCTGGATCGGTCCCTGAAAGAATCCCGCAGGTGAAAAGTCCTGAGTCGGCCCGGCGAGGTCACTGAGTACCTGATCGTCGTCCTGTGCGCGAACTTCCGTCAACCGGCCACAGGGCCCCAGCAAAGCCAGAAGAATCGCCAGTGTAGAAAAAACGGCTTTCGCCATAAAACAGACTCTCTCGGCTGGAAAACACAGACGTAGCTCGCTTCGAGAATCCGAAGCGTCTTCATAACCAATCGACCAACGAACGACTGGCAACTTTCAATGGACAGCCGGCTACCGGCTCATCCCCGCGTTCGGGGATCCTGCCATAGTTTCCTCAAAATCCAGCCGTATGTCATGCGAATCGCGTTCTTTTTCAGAGCGATTTCAGCAGAGCGTGGCGGGAAGTTGTCCGAGCCTGATTTGAGTCAGCACTCCCGATCGCAGTTGATGGCCACACATCGCCACGCAGACGCCACGAAATTCGGGTTCTGTTAACGAGGCCGTTTCGATCGGTCGCCGATTTGCCTGAGACAACGGTCGAACACGCTTCCGGAAACAGCAGAACGTCTGTGCGGACTGACCGTCATCCGTTACGTGGGTGTGCGTGAAGTGCAGAGGGACTTCGATGTTTCGGCTTCGGGATGGCCGTGTGGCGCAGGTTTAGTTGAAAAAATTCCGGATTTTCCAGGTTTCTGCGGCGTTTTCTGTGTCGTCGGCTCAATGTCCTAGGTAGATAAATACATCACACACAAACGAATTATTCTTCACAATGACTGTAGCGTGTCGTTTGATAACGCTTTTGGTGGAACGGTTATGAATCGGCTTGGTATTCGCCCCACGAATGATTTTGCCTTTCTGAAATCGTTTGGATCACCGGGCAACACGCTGGCATTAACAAGCCTCCTCAATGCCATTCTGCAGCTTCCCGTGCCGATCGTGGAGGTCACGCTGCAGAACCCATTCAACAGGCAGGAGTTTGAGGATGACAAGTTGTCCGTTCTGGATATCCGGGCAGTAGACCAGCATGGAGCGATTTATGACATCGAAATGCAGATGTCGAATCGCCGCGGCCTCATTCATCGCCTCGTCTTCTATGGCTGCGAAATTTATGCGGACCAGATGCGAGCCGGGGATGATTACCAGGAGTTGAAACCCGTCTATGCCATTTGTCTGCTTGAAGGTCGGCTCTGGGAAGATTCCACTCGGATGCATCACACTTTTCGGTTGATGGATCGTGAAACCGGGCGGTGCCTTACCGGCACACTGGAAGTTCACACTCTGGAAATGGGATGGTATACTTTGCGGCAGCGAGAGCTTGCGACGGCCAGTGGGCTGGAGCGATGGGTGTACTGGCTGCTGTACGCGCATGAGTACGATGCAGAGACGCTGAAGCGGTTGTTCCCCGATCCGGCGTTTGTACAGGCCACCGAGGCTCTGGAGCGCATTGCGGAAATTACAGAGGACAAGACCATGTATGACCGTCGGGAAAAAGCGATTCGCGACCAGAAGTGGATACTGACGTCCACCAGGGAAGAAGGGCGGGAGCAAGGCCTGAAAGAAGGGAGGGAAGAGGGACGAGAAGCAGGACTGGAAGAGGGACGCGTAGAGGGACGCGTAGAAGGACGGGAAGAAGGACGGGAAGAAGGAATTGCGCGGGGATTGTTGGAAGGTCGAACACAAGGTCGCGTGGAGGGTGAGATCAGCCTGATTCAGGCTCTGCAGCGAATTGCTGGCGTGCCGGTAAGTGCCAGTTTCAGTTTGCAGGGACGTTCGCTTGAACAGTTGCAGGCAATGTCCGCACAATTGCAGTCCCTGTTGCAGAATCGCCTCCGCACCGCTCCCGATTCTCTGAATTGAAGTCGATCCCGTTGGATGCCGATGTTGTCGTCTCAATGCCGTCGGAACATGTCGCAACAGGAAACCATCTCATTGGTGCCCAACGCGCGACCCAGCGGCATTGATCGCCGATTTGCCACGACCATTCCCACCGCGGTTTCCCCGGATTGCTCAAGACCCTGATATCCGAAGCGTCCATCAAGCCTCAGCGACCGCTTCGCTCTCACCCCCCCACAGAATGACAACTTCTGAACGTCGGAAACTCCGATGAGTACCCGCTGTGATCAGCAGGGCAAAGCAGAGCGGCGAGCCGTCAGCACGCGCCTTGATGACTCGCGACTATTGTCCCTGCACGCGCTTCTTTGCTCTCTCGTGAAGTTCAACCGGCACCGTTTTCAACAATTTATCAATCACCCCGTCCGGCGTGACGCCCTGACTGGCCGCAGCGAAATTCGTCATAATCCGATGTCGCAGCACCGGACGGGCAATCGCCTTGACATCGTCCGTCGTCACATGGAATCGTCCCTGCAGCAACGCATACGCACGGGCACCCAGAATCAGAAACTGACCGGCACGCGGTCCAGCCCCCCACGACACCAGTTCTTTGACAAACCCTGGGGCTTCACTTTCACCCGGTCGCGTCGCACGTACCAGATCCCGTGCGTAGACGTAAATGTATTCCGCACAGGGCACTCGGCGAACGACTTCCTGCAGTGCCTGGATCTGACGTCCGGTCAGAATCGGCGTCAGCTCAGGTTTTTCATTGCCCGTTGTCTGTTTCAGAATTCGCAACTCTTCCGCGGCAGTGGGATAACGTACCACGACATTGAACATAAACCGGTCCAACTGGGCTTCCGGTAACGGATAGGTACCCTCCTGCTCGATCGGATTCTGAGTCGCCAGTGTGAAGAATGGATCCGGAAGATCATACGTGTTGGACCCCACGGTCACATGGCGTTCCTGCATCGCTTCCAGCAGTGCGGCCTGAGTCTTTGGTGGTGTGCGATTGATTTCATCCGCCAGCAGGACATTGGTGAACAACGGCCCGGGAATGAACTGAAAGACCCTTCGCCCGGTTTCCGGGTCATCCTGCAGCACATCAGTTCCTGTCATGTCCGATGGCATCAGGTCCGGAGTGAACTGAATGCGCCGGAAATTGAGCTGCAGAATGCGAGCGATCGTGCTGCACAACAACGTTTTCGCCAGTCCGGGGACTCCCACAAGCAGACAGTGCGCGCGACAGAACATGGCAATCAGCAACTGATCCACCACCTCGTCCTGACCAATAATCACCTTGCCGATTTCCTGACGCATCTTCTGGTAGGCCGTGGTCAGCCCGCGAATCGCCTGCTCCTCCAGCGCTGTTGGCGGCACACTCGAACGCTCGGGATTCTGAGATTCAGCATCAGACATGGCGGGAACTCGGAACAGATTCTGAAAATTTCGCACCGTTCTGCGAATTGAAACGCCTGCAGCAGGGAAATGCGAGCACGATTGGGCAGAATATCGGGAGGTTGGAATTTCTGACAGGGTCAATCCCGTTTCAGGTTGCCCCGATCAAATCACACGGTAGTTCGCCCCGGTACCTCAGGTTCACGCATTCCCCCGCCATTCACTCATCGCCAGGGCGTCTGTGCGATCCTCTGGCGGCTTTCCGATTTCCTCAACAGGTCATGCAATACTCATGAGCGATATCCGATATCTGATTTTTGATATTGAAACTGTCGGCGATGGCGACCTGATTCGACGCGTCAGGTTTCCCGACGAACAACTGACACCACGCGAAGCGGTGCAGAAATATCGCCGAACGCTGCTGGAGGAAACCGGACGGGATGTCCTGCCACTGACGTTCGTCCTGCCGGTGTCGGTGGCCGTAGCGAAAGTCGCAGAGGACTTTCGGCTGATCGACATCCTCGTTCTGGATTCCCCCGAATTCCGCCCTCAGGAAATTGTCCGCCGATTCTGGCAGGGCTGGAACCACTACGAACGCCCCACCTTCGTCACCTTCAATGGCCGCGGCTACGACCTGCCCGTCATGGAAGTCTGCGCCTTTCGCTTCGGAATCAGCCTGCCCGCCTGGTTCAACGTCGATTCCCGTTCCTTCGAACAATGCCGCAATCGCTACAACCAGGACGCACACCTCGACCTGCAGGATCTCCTGTCCAACTTCGGTGCGTTTCGGATGAGCGGCGGGCTGAACCTGCTGGCGAACCTGCTTCACAAACCCGGAAAGTCCGGGATAGACGGGTCACAGGTTCAGGAACTGTACGATCAGGGACGCGCCGACCTGATCAATGACTACTGCCGCTGTGACGTCCTTGATACCTATTTCGTGTTTCTCAGAACTCAGGTGGTCCTTGGACGACTCACCCTGCAGGACGAACAGGCACTGGTCGACAACGCCCGCGAACTGCTGGTCAGTCACGCCGCTGAACACCCCGCATATCAGCACTACCTGCAAACCTGGGATCAACGAATTGCCCAGAGCATGGATGTGATGACAGCCATCGGCAGGCAAACTGCCCGCGGGTGATCAGCGTGCCATCGAAGCGTTGTCAAAGAGCCTTTCGCTCTCAGACGTTGTCCACCGCGGCTTCATGCTGATTCAGCCAGTCCGCTCCGGTGCTGATGTCAACTTCCAGTGGCACATTCAGCGTCATCGCCTGCTGCATCGCGTTCCTCAGACGAGGGATCAGCAGGCCAGTTTCTTCCGCCGGGCTCTCCAGCACCAGTTCGTCATGGATCTGCAATAGCAGGCGGGCACGCAACCCTGACGACTTCAGCATGGCGTGCACGTCCAGCATTGCCTTCTTGATCAGGTCGGCTGCCGTGCCCTGCAGGACCGTGTTGATCGCAGTCCGCTCAGGCATGTTGCGGTTGATCCCCGTAGTTCGGCGAATCCCGGAAATCTCCCGACGACGATTCAGAATCGTCCGTGCAAAGCCAGTCCGCACAGTGTCTTTCAGTACCTGCTCGCAGAACTCCGCCACACCCGAATACTTCTGGAAGTAACGATCAATAAAGCTCGCGGCCGCCCCTTTGTCAATTCCTAACGCCGCCGCCAGCCCCCAAGGTGTCTGACCATAGATCACCCCGAAATTCACCGCCTTGGCAATCCGACGCTGATCGGAATTCACCTGATCCAGCGGTACACCAAATACCTCCGCCGCTACGGTCGCGTGAATGTCCTGCCCGGACTGGAATGCCTCACACAACGCCGCATCTCCACTGAAATGGGCCAGCACTCGCAACTCGATCTGCGAATAATCCGCACAAACCAGAGCCCAACCGGGCTCTCCCGGATGAAATGCGGCGCGCACCCGTCGGCCCTCCGCGGTCCGAATGGGAATGTTCTGAAGGTTCGGATCACTGGAACTTAAACGCCCCGTTGCTGCGACCGTCTGATGAAACGACGCATGAATCCGCCCCGTCTCCCCGCAAACGAGCGCCGGTAAAGCATCCAGGTAGGTTCCGCGAAGCTTGATCAGGTGCCGCCGCTCCAGAATCAAACGTGGCAGCGGATGCAACGCAGCCAGTTCCTCCAGAACCTCCTGATCCGTACTGGCTCCGGTCTGAGTTTTCCGGATGACGGGCAGCTGCAGGTCTGTGAACAGCACACCAGCCAGTTGCTTCGGCGAATCGATATTAAAGGTCTTCCCGGCAGCCTGAAAAATCTCAGCCGTCAGTCGATCAATAATCGTGCCGGCCGCCACACTCTGCCGCTGCAGTTCGGTCACATCCACCCGAATGCCCGTGTGCTCCATTTCCGTCAGCACATGAATCAGCGGCTCCTCCACATCACGATACAGAGCCCACAGGTTATCAGCCTCCAGTCCAGCACGCAGCCGTTCACTCAGGACCAGCACCTGACGCACTGTCCGCGTTGCCGACGTAATCTGTTGCGAAGCTGCAGCCCCGCTCTCCTGATCCTCATCGTCAAACATCGTCTTCTGACGCGCTTTTGCGGGCGCTGCAGTCAGACCGCCGGAACTCACATCAGCCGGATTCCCGTAACGCTCAACAATATCCGACAACTCGTGCCCACGCGCTCCGGCATCAAGCAGATAGTCAGCGATGGACAGATCAAAGAATCGCTGCGGCAGCGCTGAGCCGACATTCCGCAGCGCATGACAAAAGCCCTTCGCACTGCCAATCAGCACTTCACCGGAATATCCCGCCAGCCACTGCAGAAACTGAGTCGTCAGCTCGGGCGCCGACACAGCCCGACTGTCGATCGCATAAATCCGCGATCCGCCTGAAAACACGGCACCGGTGATCCGCCGCCCACGCACTGTCGTCCCGGTCAGCAGCGGCTCCAGGGCTAACAACTTCGTCCCGTCAAATTCCCCGAGCACCTGACTTAATTGATCTGCAGATGTAATTGGCAGAGCTACTTCCGAGGCCTGTTCGCCAGTCGCACCCGATGCTGCCGAGGCAGATTCCGCGACGGAATCAGCGATCTCACCCCCGAACTCATCCGCTCCGACACCCACCTGGTCGCGGACCTGAGCCGCATAGCGGCGAAATCCCATGTCCACGAAAAAGCGGTGAAGCGCCGGGTAGTCCGGAGCACCGACCCGCGCTGCCTCCAGATCAAACATGATGGGCAAATCCTGACGCAACCGCACCAGCTCACGGCTCATCAAAGCCTGCCCCGCAAACTCCGTCAGGTTCTCCTGAACTTTTTTTCCTGGGGCACGGCCGGCATTTGCCAGAATGTTCTCCAGAGTCCCGAACTGCTCAATGAGCGTTCGTGCGGTCTTGGGGCCAATCTTCGGAACCCCCGGAACATTGTCGACCGAATCCCCCACCAGCGACTGGAAATCCACAACCTGATCCGGCCGGATCCCCCAGTCCTCCTGCAGAGACGCCTCGTTGTAAAACTCGTTCCGCCGACAGTTCAGCATCCGCACGTGAGGGCCGAGTAGTTGCCGAGCATCCTTATCTGTGGAGACAATCACAACGTCCAGATCCCGCGCCAACGCCTGGTTCGTCAGCGTCGCGATCACGTCATCGGCTTCCCACTGCGGACATTCAATCCCGGGAATCCGAAAACACTCGAGGAGTTGCTTGATGAGCGGGATTTGCGGCCGTAAATCCTCAGGAATCTCCGTTCGATTGGCCTTGTACCGATCAAAGATTTCCTCGCGCTTCCCCGGGCCCGGCGAATCAATGGCACAGACCAGGTACTCCGGTTTACGGTCCAGAATCGCGTAAATATCCCGCGTAAATCCATAGACCGCGTTGGTAGGCTGCCCCCGAGTCCCTGTCATCGCCGGGATCGCGTGGAACACCTGAAACATCAGAGAAAATGTGTCGATGATGTAAATGCATTCGCGAGACATCGCTGGTTTCCGCCGATAATTGTGTGATTCGGGTCAGGGACATCGGAAATCCGCCGCAGCCTCGCGGAATTCGGTTCAGCAGGGGGGTCAGCAGGCCCCGCGAATCCCTCTCAACCCCCGAAACTGACAGGTTTTGCGACAGATGGCAATTGAACCCCGTCTGGAATTTGCATTTCCTGTCGCGTTTGATAGACTTTCAGTGGATTTCACGAAAAATCTGACCATTTGTTCACTAGATCCGTAGGAGGGTTTTTGTGGTAAAGTTGCGTTTGCGAGATAATGAGAGTGTGAATGAAGCTGTGCGTCGGTTCCGTAAGTTGGTTGAGCATGCCGGCGTGAAGAAAGAAATGCGCAAGCGCGAATTCTACGAAAAGCCCAGTGATATCCGTCGTCGTGACCGCCGTCGTGCCGAAATGCGTGCTCGACGTGCCAATCAGCCTCCCGAACTGGAAGTGCAGTAATCGGTCAAACCTCCGGCAAGTCGGCCCACTGCTGCTGCAGTGACTGAACTCTGTAGGCCGGTGGAATATTGGCGGCTCAGAACTGTCTCCGATTTGCTTGTATGGCCTCGCGGTTCTCCATCTGCGGCACGTTTTATCAGCGGTTTCCCATCTGACAGCCCGGTAACAGGCGGCTGACTTTCTCTGTAAAGTCAACTCCTTGACCCGGGCTGAATGTGTTTGCTGGTGGTGAATGTTCCCGCACGGCCATTCGCGGCCACGCACGCATGGTCGTTGCCCCGTGAGCAGTCCCACGAACAAGCCGGGACGTCACAATTCTTTGGCCTCCTACCACTCGCCATCAACGCTGCAGGACGAACGATTTCAGGGTGCCCGCGTTCCGGCAACCGGTTTTTTCCTGAGCAACAACCTGTCCCGATCTGCCGCCCGAAAGTAACGGAACGTATGATCTGACTTAGTCGCCTGATTTGCCCCGAAGTCCCGGGACTCAGTCAGGCTTCCCCACGCTGAATCGACTGCCCGGTCACGTAGGTTTTGCCCGCCACCAGTGTCGCGGGCGTACCCCGGCAAACGCGTGCAGGCCGACGCAGGAAATGACCAGATCCTGCCGACCCGGGGGCCTGTCGCCTGCAGCCTCGGCAGGTACAACTCAGACTTCAGTGATCCAACAGGAGCCAGTGCATGCAGACAATCTCAGTCGTGGATTCGCATACCGGGGGTGAGCCGACACGGATCATTGTCGCGGACGGCCCGCCGCTGGGGACCGGTCCCCTTGCAGAGCGACTGGCGCATTTTCGGGAGCACTTCGACGAAATCCGTGCGGCTGTGATCAATGAACCACGCGGTTCCGATGTGCTGGTCGGAGGACTGCTGTGCGAACCGCATGACCGCAGCTGTCATGCCGGCATTTTGTTCTTCAACAACACGGGCTACCTGAACATGTGTGGCCACGGAACGATCGGCCTGCTGGTCACACTCCGTTGGCTACAGAAAATCACTCCGGGTGTCTGGCGGATTGACACTCCTGTGGGAGTAGTGGAAGCCACATTGCTGGATGACCATCGGGTTTCGTTGCGTAACGTGCCTTCATGGCGTTATCGCAAAGCGGTTTCAGTCGACGTCCCCGGACATGGCAGGGTCACAGGAGACATCGCATGGGGTGGCAATTGGTTCTACCTCGTGAATGACCATGGGCGCGATCTCCGACTGTCGGACTGGAAGGGCCACACAGAATTCACTCTGCAAATTCGGGCGGCCCTGGAACGAGCCGGGATCACAGGGGCCGGTGGCGGCGAGATTGATCATATCGAATTGTTCGGCCCTGGGACCGCTGGCCACGCGGACAGTCGGAACTTCGTGCTGTGTCCCGGCGGGGCCTACGACCGTTCCCCGTGCGGCACCGGCACCAGTGCCAAGCTGGCGTGCCTTGCGGCGGACGGCAAACTGCCAGCCGGATCCACCTGGCGTCAGGAAAGCATCGTGGGCAGTGTCTTTGAGGGAAGCTGGCAGCCCGCTTCGGAAACAGTCCCTGAAGCGGCTGGCCCGGTGATTATTCCCACGATCACCGGCACCGCGTGGGTCACCGGCGAAGCCCGCCTGATTCTGCAGGACTCCGACCCCTTCCGCACGGGAATTCGCGCAATCTGAATTGGGCTGAATCCCCAGGTAGGCTACAACCGAGTAGACTCCGCAGATGACTGCAGATTCACGTAAACGGTTCCGCAGCTCAACCGGATCAGGGCAACAACTGCCGGGCGGATACTGGGCAAGGAACCACGAACGCGGTCAGTCACCGCAGATGTCACAAACCGGGCAACTCCCAGCCAGCCATCGGTTCGATCAACAACACCAGACAGGAACCTCTTTCAATGAGTCAGTCGCAGCACACGGTGATTATTGGTGGCGGCGTGATTGGTGGTTTTACCGCATGGTATCTCGCCCAGGCTGGTCATCAGGTGACATTGATTGAGCAGGGTAGCTTTGGCAAACAGTGTTCCCACGGGAACTGCGGCTACGTCAGTCCCAGCCACGTCATTCCGCTGGCACGGCCGGGGCAGGTCATGAAAGGCATCAAGGGGATGCTCAGCAGCCAAACCGCGTTGCGCATCAACCCCTCCAAACTGGCCGTACTCGCCCCCTGGCTTCTGAAGTTCGCGCTCCGCTGCAACTCCAGCGCCATGATGGAAGCTGGCCGGGCCTGCCACCCCCTGCTGCAGTCCTCGGCAGCTCTGTACCGCGAGGTATTCGAACAGCAGAGCATGCTGGTGGACTGGAAAACAGATGGCCTGCTTTTCGTCTTTCGTGACCAGCACGAATTCGACGAGTATGCTCAAAGCGACGCATGGCTGCGAAAACACTTCGACATGGGCGCCGAGCCTTATTCCGGCAGTGCACTGACAGAACTGGAGCCTGCCCTGAAACCGGGTCTGGCCGGCGCGTGGCTCTATCGCTGTGACGCCCACCTGCGCCCCGGAAAACTGATGAGTGAACTGCGGCGAATTCTGTCCACCACAGGCGTCAGAATTCTCGAGAACACCTCCATGAAGGACTTCCGTGGCACTCAGGGCCGAGCCAGCGCCGTTCTGACGACAGGCGAATCGATTTCTGCCGACCATTTCGTTGTGGCCACCGGAGCATGGACGCCTCTGCTGAAACAAGCCCTTGGCGTCAATCTCCCGATCCAGCCCGGCAAAGGCTATTCCATCACCATGCCGCGCCCGAAACTCTGCCCAAAGTACCCCATGATTCTGGAGGAATGCCACGTCGCCATCACCCCCTTCGAAGAGGGCTACCGTGTCGGCAGCACCATGGAGTTTTCGGGCTATGACACCAGCCTGAATCGTCAGCGACTGAACTACCTGCGATCGGGCGCCGCGGAGTACCTGCAGGAACCTACGGCCGACCCGGTGGAAGAGGAATGGTATGGATGGCGTCCGATGACGGCCGATGGCATTCCCTACATCGATCGTTCACCTCGCTACCAGAACGTCTGGATTGCCGCCGGGCACAGCATGCTGGGAATTTCGATGGGCACGGGGACCGGCAAGCTCGTGGCCGAACTGATCACCAACAGGAAACCCCACCTCGATCCCACTCCGTATCGGCTCAATCGCTGAACCACCGGCCCCCCCGAAAAATCACCGGAAACGACCACTCTTTTGCCCGGAAGGTCGGTCGTGGCGCAGTCCGCACCTACGCCCCGGCTGCAGGACTTCCGAGCGTGTGTTCAACCCCGGCAGCACCCATTAAACTCGGCCGGGTTCTGCCATTCCCTGCATCCCGCGGGAATTCCAGCCACTTCGGTGGCGATCTGATTGTCGGCGGATACCATGCGAAGGCTCGGCAGACGGGCGTCTGCATGATTTTTTCAGTTTAATACCGGAGAAAAGACTCGTGGGATCATCGGTTGTCCTTGCATACAGCGGCGGGCTGGATACATCGGTACTGGTAGGCTGGCTGCAGGATGAAGGTTACGACGTCCACTGCCTCTACGTGGATCTCGGTCAGCCCTGTGAAGACCGCGCGGCCATCATGAAAAAGGCCCATGACATCGGGGCCCGATCCGCTCAGATCGTGGACGTCCGTGAAGAGCTGTGTCGGGACTTCGCATTCCCGGTTCTTCAGTGGCAGGCCAGATACGAAAACATTTATCTGCTGGGCACCAGCATTGCTCGTCCTTTGATCGCCAAGGCCTGCCTGCAGCGTGCACGCGAAGTCGGTGCCGTCGCCTTTGCTCATGGTGCCACAGGCAAGGGCAACGACCAGTGTCGATTCCAGTTGGCCGCCGAAGCACTGGAACCCTCGGTGCGCATCATCGCTCCCTGGCGCATGGCGCGATTCCGCGATGCGTTTCCTGGCCGCACAGAAATGCTGGAGTACTGTGACAAGAAGAACATTCCGGTCAAGGCCACAGCAAAGAAGCCTTACTCCAGCGACGAGAACTGTCTGCACATCAGCTACGAGGCCGGAGACCTCGAAGATCCCACCGTCGATGGTCAGTCCATCATTGACTTCGGGATGACGGTGTCGCCGCAACAGGCTCCCGATCGGGAAGAAGTGGTGACCATCAATTTCGAATCCGGAATCCCCGTCGCGGTCAACGGTAAAGCGCTTAGCCCGGCTGCACTCGTCGAAGAACTCAATGCCATCGGCGGTCGCAATGGATGCGGACGCATTGACATCGTCGAAAATCGCTTCGTCGGCATGAAGAGCCGCGGGGTTTACGAATCCCCCGGGATGACGCTGCTCTACGCAGCTCATCAGGGCCTGGAACAGATGACGCTGGACCGTGACCTGACCCACCTCCGCGATTCGCTCAGCCCGCAGGTCGCCGAAATGGTGTACTACGGATTCTGGTACTGTGCAAAGATGGATGCCCTGATGGCCTTCATTCGCGAAACGCAGAAGCCCGTCACCGGAGAAGTGCAACTCACGCTTTACAAGGGCAACGTGCGCGTCAGCAGCCGCAAGTCCCCCTACAGCCTGTATAAAGCCGATATCGCCAGCATGGAAAAAGGCGGTTCCTACGACCAGACCGATGCCGAAGGATTTCTGCGCATCATGGGTCTGCCCGGGCGAGTCCAGGGGACGGTACGGCCCCGAAGTTACTGATGTCTATGCCGCAAGGGCCCCGGGATGGTCGACACCCAACCCGGGGCCCTCTGCAGGCGTAATCCAACCGGTCCCGCAGATCATTGTTTCAAGGCTGCTGCACAGGAACTGAATTCGCCGTCAGGCGGACGTCCGCACGTCGTCAGAACGGAAATCGTTCATCAATCGTGGTTCGTGCGAGGTCGACCAGGAAACCGGACAGACGTTCAACAATCACCTCCATCAGCGCTCGCCCTTTCTCGGCCGTCGCCGCGTGAGGATTGCCGGAACCTGTGTTTGTCGTCAACAGATGCCAGGGGCGCGTGATTGACACCCAGCCCTTGTTGACTGCTTCCAGACGAGTTTCTGCCGTGGTGCCATCATCAGCCGCCAGAGTGCCATCGGAATGCAGAGCGACCAGGTGGCCGAAGAACGCCAGACCCAGCGAAGTTTCCATTTCCCCGGCGTGGTCGTCCGGCATCTCAAACAAGCGAGACTTTACGTCCGCCGTCAGGCCACGGAACCAGTCACACAGGAACAACTGCACCTGACCTGTCCCATGCAGTTCCCGCAGCAGCGGTTTGAATTCATTGCCTCCATGACTGTTCAGAATCAGCAGCTTACGGATGCCATGACCTTCCAGTGACTGCACCAGATCACGGATCAGAAGCCCAAGAGTCGATGGATTGACGTTCATTGACAGCCGACATTGGTTCTGATTTGTCTCGGTTCCATAAGGAATCGCAGGCAGCATCACCACACGAGCACCGCGTTCCCAGGCCACCTCGCACGCTCGGCTGCAGATCGCCTCCGCCTCCAGCGTGTCCGTGCCATAGGGCAGGTGCAGGTTGTGGGGTTCCGTCGCTCCCATCGGCAGTACCGCCACATCGTAGTGGCAGTTTTTCACATGAGCGTAATTTGTTTCGGCAAGAATCCAGGGACGCATACGAGTCATCCAGCATGGGTCAGCAGGCATCCGGATCTTCACCGATCCGCAACCAACTGGCGGGCACAAAAACAGGAAAGCGCTCCGGAGACTTGGTCGTCCGGGGGCAGCATTGCAGAAAGGTTATCGGCTGACTCAGGAATTGCGAACGGCAGGTTGCCACGAATAGGTCGCTGTCCCCCACCCGTTCTGGTGGCTTCCATCGTCCAGAGTGACTTCAAAACAGGCTCGAACGGCGGGATACCGGGAACTCAACTTGTCAGGCCAAACCAACACAGCGATGACACACCTTTGGTGGGGGATCTATCCATTCCAACCGCACCAGCGATCGTCTTTGGAAAACGCCGGGAAACTCAGTATGATCTGGCGACGAGTCCCCATTTTCGGAGACGCCTGCATCGTATTCTCACACATTTCAAGGCGATTCTCACCCATGAAAACGATCTGGTTTTTCCTTGCTTCAGCAGTGTTGCTGACGGTCGGGCACAGCGTCACCGCAGCAGATCTGTACCAGCCAAAGGAGTACTCGAATGCTGACGGAAAACAACTGAAGTATCAGATTATGCTCCCGAAGGACTACTCGGCCGATGGTCAGCAATCCTATCCGCTGGTGATTTTTCTGCACGGGGCTGGTGAACGCGGGACTGACAATGTCCGGCAGCTGGTCCATGGTGCGAAGGAGTTTGCGAAGGACGCAAATCGTGAGAAGCACCCCTGCTTTGTGATTGCTCCGCAGTGCCCGTCAGGACAGTGGTGGGGTGAATCGCGATCTTTGATTGTGGAATTGATCAGGGAGCTGCAGAAGGAATATCGCATTGACGCCACCCGCTTGTACATCACAGGCCTTTCGATGGGCGGCTTTGGCACATGGGATTTAATTGGCCAGCACCCGGACATGTTTGCCGCTGCGGCACCAATCTGTGGCGGCGGAGATCCGCAAACCTGCAGCAAGTTCGCAAAGCTGCCGATCTGGGTTTTTCATGGTGATGCTGACAACGTCGTACGTCCGGAACAGTCACGCCGGATGGTGGATGCACTGAAAAAAGCTGGCGGCATGCCGAAGTACACAGAGTACCCCGGAGTGGGCCATGATTCGTGGACACAGACCTACGCTGACGCCGCATTCATGGAATGGCTGTTTGCACAGAGGCGAACACCCTGAGCAGCTTGAGACTCCTTCGAAGCGGCGACCGAGGAAATTCAGCGGACGCCGTTTCAACCCGGCTTGCTGCACTCATTGCACAATCAGCAGCAAAAGTCGGGCTAGGCGATTGCCTTACGGAACGACGACTTCGACTGAAGTGCATTCGGCAGACAGAATGGTGCTCAGCTGGCAGGGCCAGCTGTGGACGGATCGTCCTGAACCGATTCGCCGCTGTCGTCTGCTGCCGGTAACGTGGGAAACTCAGACGGCTTGCCGTGACGATCCAGCCAGGCCTGCAGCAGGATTTGCGCGGCGAGTTTATCCATGCGTTCCTTGCGCTGTTTTTTGGTGAAGTCTGTCGTCATCAGCAGACTTTCGGCCTGATAGGACGTCAGTCGTTCATCCTGAAAAGTGTGCGGCAGGCCGGTGATCTGACTCAACCATTCTGCGAACTGCCGAGCCTCGCTGGACTTCTGGCTTTCACTGCCGTTCATATGCAGCGGCAACCCGACAACAAAACCCACCGGCCGAAATTCCGCCACGACTTTTTTGAAGAATCGAGCGTCTCCCTGAAGTCCCTGGCGCTGGTGATTGTACAGCGGACTGGAATAGCGTTGTTCTCGATCCGACACGGCCACGCCGACACGTTTGGTGCCGTAGTCAATGCCCAGGATCATTCCCATCGTCGGCAACGGATTCTGATCCGGAAAATAGCCGGGTGCGTTCATCAGTGAGTCTCCCGGGGGTGCTCTGCAGTCACCTGTTCCAGGCCAAGCGGCACCAGCAGTTGATTCAGGTTTCCGGAACGAAAGCCTTCCAGATCCAGTGTGATGCAGCGGAAGCCGAGGGACTTCAGGCACTCAGTCACCGAACGACGCCGATCGTCATCCATGAGTTGCGGGAGATACTTGACTGGTAGTTCAATGCGGGCCAGTTCTGACTGTTCCAGGCGGACTCGCAGTTCGTCGCATTGCAGCAGAGATTTCAGAAAGGACTCAGCCTGTTCAATTCGGGCAACGCGTTCTTCTGTCACCTCCACACCGTAGGCAATACGGCTGGCGAGGCAGGGAGCAGCGGGCTTGCTGCGGGCCTTCAGATTCCAGAAAGCCGCCAGTTCCCGGACCTGCTGTTTTCCGATTCCCTCTTCGATCAACGGACTGCGGACCCGGTGTTGTGCAGCGGCCTGCATGCCAGGCCGATGATCCCCTAGATCATCCTGATTCGCGCCGTTCACCAGCAGCATCGCCGGCAGTGAACTCAACAGAGCTTCTGTGGTGGAGTACAGTGTGTCTTTGCAGAAGTAGCAGCGATCACCGGAATTGCGGCGATACTCGGGCCGCTGAAATTCTCCCGTTCGGATTTCCCGATGCGGAATACCGATACTGCGTGCTTCATCGACGGCAAATTCCCGATCGGCCTGAGCCAGACTGGGGCTGACGGCAGTCACCGCAATCGCGGCAGTGCCGTGGGCCTGAAATGCCGCCATCGCAACCACAGCACTGTCCACGCCACCGGAAAATGCCACGGCACATGGCCCGTAGGAACGCAACCGTGACACCAGCCGATCCGCCAGATCAGCCACGCGTACCTGAGCCTCCGTTGGCATCACACCAGACCTTCAGTGAAATATGCAGAATAGGAATACCGCCACAACAACTCGGAACAGTACGACCCGCGGACAGGCGGTGCTGAGGATCATAGCGAATTGTCGGACTCCGCTGAAATGAGTAGCAGCGCATTGCCGACGCAGGAGCCATGCACGGGCGCTGGGCCTGCACGGGTGCTGGGCCGTGTCATGACGTCGACAGGCACCTGAGCCGGCCGATTCCGATTCACTGTCGTCGCTATCTGATCCCCCGTCGCTGTTTCCCGTACATCTCTGAGGCTATCATAGGCACACGCCCGCTTCATATTGCCGCGACGACGTCAGGCACGTGGGCAATTCACTCCAGATTCTCCGTTCGTCAGCACGCATTCCGTTTCGCATTCGGTTTCTCAGCAGAACACGCACCGTGTCAATGCTGCGTTGCCGGTCACGAGCAGATGCCTGTGCTGACACATCCGGGCGGCCCCTCCTGCGTGTTTTCGCGTTTCTTTATCGACCGGCCTGTCTTTGCCGCTGTGATCTCCATCGTGATCACAATGGTCGGTGCAATTGCGCTGACTCGTTTGCCGCTCGCGCAATATCCCCTCGTGGCACCGCCGACGGTCGAGGTCGCCTGCAACTACCCCGGTGCCAGTGCTCAAACCGTTGCCGAAACCGTTGCGGCCCCGATTGAACAGAAGGTGAACGGCGTTGAAGAGATGCTGTACATGAATTCCTCCAGCACCAACGACGGTTCCTATGCCCTGACGGTAACATTCAAGCCCGGCGTGGACCTGAATCTGGCGCAGGTGCTGGTGCAGAATCGCGTCAGCCTCGCGCTGCCCCTGCTTCCGGAAGTTGTCCGGCGCACCGGCGTCACCACACGCAAACGCAGCCCGGACATTCTGCTGCAGATCAGCCTGAACTGCCCGGACGGACGATACGACCAGTTGTATCTCAGTAACTATGCCAAACTGCACCTGCAGGACGAAGTCAGCCGCGTCCGGGGTGTCAGCGAAGTGCGCGTGTTTGGTCAGCGAGACTACAGCATGCGGATCTGGCTGGACCCGGACAAACTTGCCGCACGCGGCCTTGCCGTCAGTGATGTTACAACCGCAATTCGCGAACAGAATGCAGAAGTCGCGCTGGGTCAACTGGGACAGGCCCCGACGTTTCAGGGGCAGACATGGCAGGTTCCGCTGATGATTCGAGGGCGACTCGAATCCATCTCTGCGTTCGAGAACGTGATCATCAAATCCCTGCCGGACGGGCGGACCATGCGCATTCGCGATGTGGGACGAGTGGAAATCGGAGCTCGGGCGGAAGAAACCAACAATCGCTTTAACCAGAAGCCCACAGTCGGGCTCGCCATTTTTCAGTTGCCCGACGCAAATGCGCTCGAAACAGCTGAACTGGTAAAAGCGAAAATCGAAGAACTTTCTGCCGACTTTCCGGAAGGCATGATGTACGAGGCCGGATACGACACCACGCCATTCATTCGCGAATCGATCCGTCAGGTCTTCAAGTCACTGCGCGACGCGATCATTCTGGTCGCCCTGGTCGTGCTCCTGTTTCTGCAGGGCTGGCGTGCCGCAGTGATTCCGCTGATTGCAGTGCCAGTCGCCATTGTCGGCACCTTTGCCGCGATGGCCGTGGCTGGCTTCAGTCTGAACAATCTGACACTGTTCGGCCTTGTGCTCGCAATTGGCATTGTCGTTGACGATGCGATTGTCGTGGTGGAAGCGGTGGAACAGTACATCGCTCGAGGATTCAGTCCGCGTGAGTCTTCCATTCGGGCCATGGACGATGTGACCGGACCGGTGATCGCCGTGGGCATGGTTCTCTCCGCTGTGTTTGTTCCGTGTGCGTTTGTTTCCGGTATTGTTGGGGAATTCTTCAGGCAATTCGCACTGACCATTGCCATTTCCACCGTGATTTCCACCATCAACTCACTCACGCTCAGCCCGGCACTCGCAGCCCTGCTGCTGCAGCCTCATCACAGCCCACCGGATATCCTCACACGAATCCTGAATTTTTTCCTCGGCTGGCTGTTTCGCCTTTTTAACTCCGGGATGCAGGCGTCGGTGCTGGGATACACCGTCGTGACGTCACGCCTGCTCCGCCTGCCCGCGCTGGTCATCATGGTCTATTGCGGCCTGTTGTTTCTGACGTGGCAGGGATTCCGAACACTGCCGCAGGGCTTCATTCCGACCCAGGATAAGGGTAATCTGGTGTGCAGTGTTCAGCTGCCCGACGCTGCGTCGTCAGAGCGAACACTTCGCACACTTCAACGAGTCGAACGCATCGCCCTTGAGACCCCGGGCGTGCAGAGCCTGAACGCCATTGCCGGCAACTCCTTTCAGCTGGGTGCTCGCGCCTCCAACTTCTGCTCCATGTTTATCATTCTGGATCCCTTTCAGCAACGGACCACACCGGATTTGACAGCTGCCGCGATTCAGGAATCATTACTGAAACAGTATGCCGCAAAAATCCCGGAAGCCACGGTCAGCATTAATCCGCCACCAGCGGTCTCCGGACTGGGACGTGCCGGGGGTCTGAAGCTGATGGTCGAAGATCGCGGTGACGCTGGACTGAAGGCCCTGCAGGACCAGACGGAGAATCTCGTCCGCAAAGCGTCCGAATTGCCACAACTCAAAGGCGTACAGAGTGTCTTCAATGTCAACGCGCCACAACTGTTCGTTGACATCAATCGTGATGCCTGCCTGTCACTGGGGATCTCGATGGCCGAAGTCTTTGGAACCCTGCAGGGATTTCTCGGATCTCGATACATCAATGACTTCAACATGTATGGCCGCACATGGCAGGTCGTCGTGCAGGCGGACGATCAATGGCGGGATCGCATGGAGGATGTCCGGAAACTGCATTTACGCAATCGTGATGGTCAGATGATCCCACTGGCTTCCGTTGCGAATGTCCGCCAAACCGGCGGCCCCCTGATGGTGACGCGCTACAACATGTATCCAGCGGCTGCTATCACAGCCAACACTGGAACCGGTGTCAGCAGTGGCGAAGGGATCCAGGCACTGGAATCCATGGCACTGCAGGAACTACCCGCTACCATGGCAGCTGAGTGGACGGAACTCTCATACCTCGAACGCACCGCCGGCAACACCGGGCTGCAGTTGTTCCTGTGCTCCGTCGCCTTCGTGTTCCTCGTGCTGGCCGCACTGTATGAAAGCTGGACGTTGCCTCTGGCGGTTATCCTTGTTGTCCCGATGTGCGTGCTCTGTTCCATTGCCGGTGTCGCCATCACAGGGATGGACATCAACATCTTCACCCAGATCGGCTTCCTCGTGCTGGTGGGTCTGGCCTGCAAAAATGCCATCCTGATCGTTGAATTCGCCAAGCTCCGACGAGACACAGGAGAAGAAGTCACACACGCGATCCTGGAAGCCTGTCGACTTCGGCTGAGACCAATTCTGATGACCAGCTTTGCCTTTATTCTGGGCGTAGTTCCGCTGGTGTTTGCCACCGGCGCCGGGGCGGAAATGCGACGCGCACTCGGTACCACAGTGTTCAGTGGCATGCTGGGAGTCACAGCGTTTGGGATTTTCCTGACGCCGGTCTTTTTCCTGATCGTAGACCGTTTGTCCCGCATCCGCCCCCTGACCAGCCGCTGGATTCCCGCATTTCGCCTTCGCCGCTCCACCGCCCCCCCACATCGTAACACCTGACCCCAAAACTTGTCGCACCGCAAAAGGTGCCATACACCGCTGTCGCCAATAGCCAGGTGCCATGCACCTTGACACTAATAGCCCGATTTTTCATTCATTTTCAGCAACTTATCTCCGTTCGACTGGGGCACTGAGAAGGCAGTGGCGGACGGCGATACTTCACCAGCCGCCGGAAAGGGGGCGACCATCCGATTCTGCAGCTCACGCCGGCTTGTGTCCGTGTGGATGGCACGCGTACACTGCGCAACAGGCGGACGCCGGCAACACTATGGTGCCGTGACGTCTGTCGCACAGGTTCTCGCAGGGCAGACAGAACGATCGGATGCATTCTCGTTTCCGGAAGCAGGCAGAGTGTGGCCTGATTACCCGGGATCGAACAAAAATGGCTCGGGGCCCTCGATGAGTCCTCTGCGGGCAACTCTCCGGGGGCCCAGCTGATCCCCGAAAAAGGAACTTTCAGGTGCTGTGGTTCGTTGTAACTGGATCCACGTTCATGTTGTTCTGGATCTACGATGGCTATGGAAGGTGCCTGCAACTGATGTGTCGACTGCAGGCTGCACTGAGGTCTCCGCAGCCACAGCCTTCTGAGCCAGACCCTGCCGATCGAGTGCCATCCATTACGGTCCTCCTGACCGTCCACAATGAAGCGGCCGTGATTCAGCGGCGGATCGACAACCTGCTGGCCTGCGACTATCCGGCAGAACGGCTTGAGATCTGTATCGCCTCCGATGGATCCACCGACGCTACCAATTCCATTGTCCGGCACATGCAGCATCCACAAGTGCGCCTGCTTGAAAGTCCGGGACTTGGTAAGACGGCCACCCAGAATCTGGCGATGCAGCAGATCTGTTCCGACGTTGTCGTGTTTACCGACGCTGATGTGGAATTTGAGCCCGCGTGGTTTCGTCGTGTCGTGCAACGATTTCAGCAGCCGGACGTGGGTGCTGTCGATGGCCGTTTGTTTTATGGTCGACCAACGACGGCCGATGTTCAGGCGTGTGAAGGGTACTACTGGCGTTATGAAATGAAGTTACGGGACCTTGAATCACAACTGGGGCTGCTGGCTGTCCTCTCCGGTTGCTGTTTCGCCATTCGTCGCTCGTTGTTTGTGGAAATGGATCCATCAATTGGCGAGGACTGTATTGTTCCACTGGATATCGTCAGTAGTCGGCATCTTGTCGTCCACGAACCCGCGGCTCTGGTCTTTGACGAATTCGGCAGTGACTCATCGGTCACACTGCGTCGACGCATCAGAATGACTCTGCGCAACTGGCAGGGCACGTGGGCTCGCAGTCATCTGCTGAATCCGTTTCGACATCCGGGTTATGCCTTTGCCCTCTGGTCCCATAAAATTCTTCGCTGGTTGTCACCTGTATTCCTGTTGACGGCCACTCTCGCATCAGCCTTGTTACTGGTACTCCAGCCCGGACCCGTCAGTCTGCTGACGTTTGTCCCGTTTGCCACGCTGTTTCTGCTGGCTGGCTACCACTGGGCTTTCGGCGGACGAGGTCGACGAGTCCCCGGATCCGGTACAGCCTATAGCTTTGTTCTGGCGAATCTGGCGTTTATGATAGGAGTCTGGCGTGCTCTGACCGGCCAGCAGATTCGCGCCTATCGCAATCAGTAATTCATGTCGAAATGCCCTGAATTCCGGCATTTCAGCAGCATGTTTTCCCTGCCGTCCAATTGATGGTTTCGGCTGTTTTCAGAAAGTCGACACATGCAACACTTCTCAGGACTCACTCGTACCACGCGTCGCAGCGTTGTCCGCGCCGCAGCATTATTTGTCCTGCCGCTTTCCGGCGGCGTACTCATGGAACCATTGATGGGAATCGATCCCGTGACTACCAGTTCAACATTGGAGTTGTCTGCCGAAAATCCATTCGCAAACCCCAGCCCACTCCTGTACCAGACTCCGCAGTTTGACCGTATTCGGGAAGAACACTTCAAACCAGCGTTCCTCGAAGGTATGCGTCTGCAATTGCTGGAAATGGACGCTGTGACAGCACAGACAGCCCCTGCGACATTTGAGAACACAATCGTCGCTATCGAAAAATCCGGAGCGTTGCTGACCCGAGTCCGCAACGTGTTTTCCAATCTTACATCGTCACACAAAAACGATGCCTTACAGCAGATTGAAACAGAACTGGCGCCCCTGCAGGCAGCACATTCCGACAATATTCTGCTCAACAGAAAACTGTTCGCTCGAGTAGAATCCCTGTGGAATGATCGTGACAAACTGCAACTCACGACCGAGCAGTCCGAGGTCCTGACACAGCACTACGAGAACTTTGTCCGAGCCGGAGCCCGACTGAACGACTCGCAGCAAACCCGCATCCGTGCCATCAACGAAGAGATTTCCCGACTTGAAACACAGTTCGAAGAAAATCTCCTCGCACTGATGAAGGAGCGAGCGGTCGTCGTGGAAGATGTCTCCGCGCTGCAGGGACTGTCAGACGGCGAGATTGCCGCGGCAGCAGAAACCGCACGTGAACGCGGACTCACAGGCCGGTATGTGCTGGACATCACCAACACCACTCGCGTTCCCCAGTTGGCAGCTTTGCAGAATCGTGAACTCCGCAAACGACTCTGGCTGGCCTCCGCCGAACGCGGACTCGGTCGCGACGGTGGACTGGACAACCGCCCGCTGATCCTGCAATTGGCACGCCTTCGCGCAGAACGTGCACAATTGCTGGGCTATCCCAGCCATGCAGCCTTCAAACTGCAGAACCAGATGGCTCAAACACCCGAAGCCGCCCGAAAAATGCTCACCGATCTTGCCCCCGGCGTCGTTGCACGCGTCCGTCAGGAAGCCAGGGATCTGGAAGCGGTCATTCAGACGTCAGGCAACGCCCATCCTCTGGAAGCCTGGGACTGGGAATACTATGCCGAAAAATTACGGAAATCACGTTTTGAAGTTGATGAGTCGCTGGTGAAGCCCTACTTCGAACTTGACAGCGTGCTGACGAATGGTGTCTTCCACACAATGAACCGCCTGCACGGCGTTCAGTTTCGTGAACGAAAAGATCTTCCTGTCTTCCATCCGGACGTACGCGTATTCGACGTTCTCGAACAGGATGGATCACCTATCGGCCTGTTTTTCTTCGACCCATTCCGACGCGAAACCAAACGTGGCGGAGCATGGATGAGTTCTTTCGTCGATCAATCGGGACTTCTGCAGGAACGCCCGGTCGTCGTCAACACTCTGAACATCCCAAGGCCAGCTGCTGGTGAACCTGCCCTGGTCAGCTTTGACAACGTCACCACCCTGTTCCACGAAATGGGGCACGGTCTGCACGGTTTGTTTTCAGACGTCACCTATCCCTCGGTGGCAGGCACAAATACGCCTCGCGACTTCGTCGAATTTCCATCCACGTTTCAGGAAGACTGGGCCATTCAGCCTGAGATTCTGTCGAACTACGCCAGACATTATAAGACAGGAGAAACCATTCCTGCCGAGCTGCTGGACAAAGTCCTGAAAGCCAGCAAGTTCAATCAGGGATTTGACACCCTCGAATACCTCGCCGCCGCAATCCTGGATCTCGAGTGGCACAGTCTGACGCCAGACCAGATTCCTGCAGACGCCGAAGCCTTTGAAGCTGCGACTCTGAAAAAGTACGGCATCGATATTGCCACGGTGCCTCCGCGGTACCGCTCCGCTTTTTTTGCGCATATCTGGTCCGGCGGCTATTCCTCCAGCTACTACGCTTACATCTGGAGCGAAGTTCTCGCTGCTGACGCCTTTGCACACATGCTGGCGACCGGTGGCTGCACTCCCGCCAATGGTGCTCGAATTCGGGCTGAAGTTCTTTCCCGCGGCAGCAGTCGTGATCCCATGGAGTCCTATAAAGCGTTCCGCGGAACCACACCAACCGTGGAGGCCCTGCTGATCCGCCGCGGACTCAAGCAGTGATCCAGACGGTCAGGTTCGCAAAAGAAAGCATTCCACTTCCTGCGCGACCTGTATCACCGCCTCGCGGACCGCTTCGGAAACCTCTGATCCCGGGGAATAGCATTTCCCCGGGATCAGCCAGAGCGTCGTAACTGGCAGACGGCCCAGCGTCTTCTGCAATAGTTGCAGGACTTCCATCACACCAAATCCGTGACTGCCGCGAGGTATCTCAGGAATCGCTATCCTCAGCCCTTCCTGCAGGTGCCCGGAGTCATCATCGGTCAGTCTCAGTCTCTGGACCGCAGCATCCGGATCTTCAGAAACGCATGCGTCGCAGACAATCAATTCTGCCACGCCATCCAGCCAGTGCACCAGGTCCAGCGGAACTGCCGCTTTCCTGATCCGGCATTCCAGCAACACGCCTGGTGCACGGTCCAGTCGTTCCTGCAGCAAATCAGCCACCAGCCATCCCGCCTGATCATCACCATGTGAACTTCCGATGCCCACGACCAACCGCTCAGACGCTGTTGTCACCTGTCACTCCGCTGTTTCAAAGCTGCAGCCCCTTTAACTCTGGCAGTTTATTCGCACATTTCGGAATCAGCAGGTGTCACCGCTGTCGGAGAGGGAATCTGGATCGTCGCCTCTTTCGCCGGCGATCGAACCAGTTGCAGTCGCAGAAAATGCGTCGAGCAACTGATGCAGGGGTCATAGGAACGAATCAGGCGTTCGCAGTCATCGGCAACCTGTTGCTCATCATCAACCAGAATTGAGGGAATCCAGCGCATCAGATCCAATTCAATCTGGCGCTGATTCTGTGACGTTGGCGGAATGATCTCCGCAGTCAGAATCTGGCCCGTCTCACTCATTTCATAGCGATGAAAAATCAGTCCCCGCGGAGCTTCAGTGGCCGCACAACCGGCACCAGCCTGATGACGATAGGGCAACCGTGAGAGTTTTTGTGGCTGATAGCGTCGCAGGATCTGCAGGCCTTCTTCGAAGGCATGAATCAACTCCAGGCCTCGCGCGATGATCGCCTTGAAGGGGTTATAACAAGGTGTTTCAAACCCGATCTCATCTGCTACGCGCCGCGCCGATTCACTCAGACGATCACGATTGAGACTCACGCGAGCCAGCGGACCGACCTGATAACTCCCCTGATCCGCCGATCGCAGAGCATGCAGTGCCGTACTGTGAGCGACATGGTGTTCATGAAATGTCGCCTTAAATTGATCCACCGGAATATGCAATCCGCGTGAACTGACCACATCACCTTCGTTCATCGGGTATTCGTCGGGATGCTGCAGGGCCACCAACTCCCGCTCCGCAGAGAACTCCGGAAACTCAAAACCCGCGACCCAGTGAGTGGCTTCAATGGCGGCTGCCAGCCCCCATTCAAAGGATGGAATCAGCCGCTGCAATGCGTCTTTTGACGGCGACCGATAGAAGCCACCGATCGCCACGTTGACCGGATGAATAGCGCGACCACCCAGAATTTCCAGAAGCGTATTTCCGTGCTTTTTCAGGGTGAGCCCGCGAGTGACTTCTTTGGGGAAACGCCCTGCGAGTTCGATCCCACTGGCAACCCCGAAGAAATCGGGAGCCTGCAGCAGATGCATATGCAGGCCATGACTCTCAATCCATTCGCCGCAATAGAGCAATCTGCGTAATTCCCGAATCTCGGGCGTCACAGTGACCCCGAGAGGTTTCTCAAGGGCATGCACCGCCGTCATCTGATAGGCCACAGGACAGATGCCACAAATCCTTGCCGTGATATCCGGTACTTCTTCGACTGGCCGACCACGCAGGAAACCTTCAAAAAATCGGGGAGGCTCATAGATCGACAACTGGACGTCGTCCACACATCTGCCAGTCAGTCGAACAACAAGTCCACCCTCTCCCTCAACTCGCGTCAGGGCCTCAACCCGAATCGTCCTGGTTTCACTCATAGCGGTCGAATTCTGTTGCAGAGCAGATACAGCGGTGGCTGTCCGAAGTCAGTCCACAGCCCGAAGAGAACTTTACCCTGCAGTCTACGAGCCTTCTGAACCGTGAACCAGCGTGAAAAAACCACCCGGTAAATCTCTGAAGGGAAAAACCCGGGCTTCCGGACCGGTGCTCTCCGTATTCAGTGCGTCCGTCTCCGCAACAGCTACCCAAAAGAACGACAGTCCACCAGCAATACAAAGACCGCCTCCTCGAGGGATTGCCAGACATCTATCTCACCCCCGCCGGAGCCCACTTTTCGATTCGTAACACGTCAGGATCGCGAGTACCGGCCGAATCCTCTGCCGAGCCCCGCCGCCCGGAGTGGTGAACCAGACGAAAAACAGCCCGAAAACACGCAGAGTCTTGTCACGACCATTCCGGCCGCCAATACAAATGAATTCTGTGTGTTTCCCCGCAAAACTCCTTGCTCCTCAACGTCCTTTGTGTCTACCAAAACGCTCCTCATACACCGCCATTTGACCATCCCACCCGCCGGGTCCTCGCCCTTCTGCCAATGCGGCATGCAATGGAACAAATCAGCATAGGAAAACTGGTGCGATTGCCTGTTTCACCGTAAAATCTTGACTCGCGGTCAGTGATCTGGCGGTGTTTCCGATGCAATATCTCAGCACCCACGTTAAGCTATCGCATCTATTCCCGCCGTTCCGCCCCCTGAATTCCACACAAAACTCGCAAGGAGTTTCACGCATGAGCGCCTTCCTGACCACCCGGCGAACCACACTGCGAGGACTCGGCGTTTCCATGGCACTGCCGTGGATGGAATCACTCAAAGTCTGGGGACAGGAAGCAGGCACAACCGCCGTCACTGGCGACGCTCCGACACGCCTTGCTGTCCTTTTCTCAGGTAATGGCTTCCACAAGGATCACTGGTGGGCCAGGGGCGCAGGACGTGACATGGAATTGGGCAGAGTTCTTGAGCCCTTGAACGCCCACCGTGAAAAGCTCCTCTTCGTCCAGGGACTTTTCAACGAAGAAGCCCTCAAGGGAAACATTCACAGCTCCCAGACCGGTAATCTCCTGAGTGGCGCCCCTCTGGAAGCAGGCGGCGGCATTCGCAGCGGTACCAGCATCGACCAGCTTCTCGCCCAGCAATACGGCCAGACAACTCGCGTTCCCAGCCTCGTGCTGGGCTGCGAAAAAGCCAATCCGTCCGTCCATAAAAACTACTCCATGCTGTACAGCAGCCACATTTCCTGGAGCTCCCCCACAACTCCCACACCACTCGAGGTCTTTCCCGCACTGGCCTTCGACCGACTGTTTCGTGACGATGCCTCCAAAGCCGACAAAAGTGTTCTGGATGCGGTCCTTCAGGACGCTGGCGACCTCCGTCGTTCAATCAGCCGACGCGATCAGCAGAAACTGGACGAATATCTGAATTCAGTCCGCGAAGTCGAACAGCGAATTGCAAGAGCCGGTGAACGCGGTGAATTTCAGGGTTGGAAGCCGTCCCTCGACAAACCCAACATTCCCCGCCCTGCCGACGGTGTGCCACAAGACATCGCCGAACACATGCGGCTGATGTGTGACATCCTCGTCCTGGCCTTCCAGACAGATTCCACCCGAATCTGTACCCTGAAGCTGAACAATGACCACTCCTCGTTGCGGTTCCCCAACCTCGGTGTGGATTACATGATCCATCACCTCCTGTCTCACCAGGAATCTGAGGACTGGCTGAAAGTCAATCAGTTCTTCATCCAGCAACTGGCCTACATCGCAGACAAGCTGGATGCCATTCAGGAAGGTGAGCGCACAGCGCTCGACAACTCAATGCTCATGTATTGCAGCAGCATGCTGACCGGAAGTCACGATGCCACCAAACTGCCTGTCGTGATCGTCGGCAAAGGTGGCGGAAAACTGGAAACCGGACGGGTGCTCAACTATCTCGACAAGCCCAATCGCCGCATGTGCAGCCTGTTCCTGTCACTTCTGGACAAATTTGGAATTCATCAGGACCGGTTTGGTGATGCGACCGAACGCCTGAGCGAAGTCTGAAACAGCACATGGTGCGACCCGTTTGCAGTGATCGATACCCTGTGGCCTCAAACACGCATCCATCTCACGCATCGTTCCTTCAACAACCGCATTTCAAGCCTCTGGCTCGTGCAGGTTGTCACCCGCACATAACAGCCGAACACTATGCAGCGAGGCCCTGCACGGAACCAGCCATTCCATCAGCCGGATGACGACTGCGGTTAGATCGGAATACAGCTACCGGCCCAGCCAGGGCACAGCACAACCAGCAAGCTCACCCGCGCTGGGCTCGACGGCCATCGCCTCCACGATCGCGGGTCAGTGGCAGAAGCAGCTGTGCGCCAAGGAACAGAACCAACGGCAGCATCCACAGGATTCGGGCGGTATACCAAACCCAGTCCGGCAGCGTCAGCAGCTGGCCGGCAATCAGGTAAGCAACCATTCCCAGCATCAGCCACGACAGCACGCCGCAGCCAATCGCTGTCATCTGACTTTTGAAAACACTCCGCTCCGTGCCCGCGTCAAAATGCACGTCCACAGTCCGCCGCCGGCGAATTGACTTAGCCACTGCCTCGGCCAACTCGAGCGTCGCAGAACAATCATCCAGGGCGACGGAACAGAGGGCATGTTGCTGACTGAAGACTTCAATCCGAGACAGCCAGTTTGGAGCCGTAACCGGCAGGGACATCACCTCCCCGGAACCTGTGACAACCCTGAGTGTCGATTCGGAGGCAAACCGGGCAGGTCGCAGCGTCAACGAGGCCGGTGGAAGTCGATTCTCCGCCTCCGGCTGTGAATTCAATGTAATCAGCCGCGACAGCAGTGTGCCATCGGGTGATGCGGCATCGAGACAGGTCACCTGGGAGTATCGGAAACCCGTCGCGGTCAGAATGTCAAGCCCCTCACGGACAGCCTGCAACAGATGTCGCTCCGTAGAATCCAACAGGGGCAATTCGAGGCTGACCTGATGGATATCCGGAGCGGACAATTCAAGGTTCAGACGATCCGCCACCAGATCATTCAGCCGCCAGCGACCTGTGACCGGAAGAATGGCTGTGCCGGCTTCGTCCAGCAGCAGTTGCAATTCAAAGGACAGGGCCGGAGATGCCGTCAGCGAAGGCAGAATGACCACGATCGGCCGCCCACCCTGACTCGCAATGCGAGACAACCGCAGAATTTCGTCGCAGTCCTCCAGGGCCAGTACGATGATTTCAGCCCCCTGGCCAGCCACGATATCTTCCGCGTTGTCTGCCAGCCGAACGGAAATTGCCGCTTCGGCAAGCTGCTGCCGCAATTCGCCCTCGATCAGGCTGGTAGACAGCGAATGCCGCTCAGACCGGTAGACCGCGTCGAGCAGTGGCCATGCCTGGGAATTGGTTCCGATGAACGCAAACCTCATGAAACTTCCTGTCGAACAGAAACGCTGGCCTGTCGCAAATCATCGCCGTTAAACCACGCCCCGTTGACGCTGCAATTGCTTAGCTCGTGCAATAGGCAACGTAGGCCCGGGGGGAAATCAAATCCGGATGGCGACCCCACCTCTGTGAGGTCCTGAATTCCTTACCACTCAGGCAGCACCGAGCCCAATCATTCTGCGCCATGCACTGATCTGCCCGAGGTGCATCATCATGTGACCACCGCAATAAAAAGCATGCATGGAACCAAGCGAGGGAAACAGTTCTGCCAGACGACCTGGGTTGGGGTTAGGCTGCTGAAAAATCGTGTCCGGTGCCGCACGCAGCGCCGCACTTGCCGCGCGGTAGCCTTCGTAGTACACCGCACAGACAGATTCCATTGAAGGGTACAACTGACCGCTCGGATCGTCCGCACATTTGGCATCCTTCGAAAACACTGCCTCAAAGGATGCTGGGATCGTGTTGGCCGTCTGTCCGAGGTCGTTCAGGATTCGTGGTGCGTAGAGGGCCAGGTGACCCAGCACAAATGCAGCATGGTTGGACTCAACGACATGCCCACCGGGACTGGCAAATCGAGCGAAATTCACAGGCGTCACGTCCTTCAGCAAACGCTCTGTATACCCCAGACAAAGATCCAGCGAATCTGCCACCGTATTTCCGAATGAGCGTGTCATTTAACAACTCCTGTCACAGATAAGAATGAATGAGGTCTTCCGGTTCACAACTTGAGGAACATTGACCGGGCGCGGAAGCGGACGCCTCGACGATTCCGGAGCAACATCCCGTTTACCGCACCGTGCGAGACACAGCAACCCGGCAGTGGCAGGGGATTATAGTGAGCAATTCAGAAAAGCCGAACCCGTGGCGTACCTGACGCAGCAAACCGGTTTCGACCCGCGGAAGCAAAAGCATGTTTTTCCGTGGGAAGACGAGAGGTTTTCCGGGGACCCCGTGGATTCTGAACGATGACAGGAGCTACCACGAGTGGAAATCCCGGCCAATCTCAAAAATCGATGCGGTCTGAGTGCCTTCGGAATTGGCAGCGGCGGGCTGTCCCTGGTAGGCTTCGCAGTTCCTGAAAAAGGCATTTCAGGTTGTCGCCGCAGATTCATGCGGGCGACTGTTGTCAGGCCGCGCGAAACGGGTGGAATTTAACAATGTCGGGTTTACTGGCCGCTGCTGACGTCTCCCTCGGGATCTGGGGGCAGACCTTTAATAGTCACGACCTCGTGGTCATCTCGCTGCTCGTCCTGCTTGAGGGCATGCTTTCGATTGACAACGCGCTGGTACTGGGATTGCTCGCCAAGCGAGTTCCGAAGCCACTGCAAAAGCGGGCCCTGACTTACGGCCTTGTCGGCGCCTTCGTTTTCCGAATCGTCGCCGTTGCCACTGCCAGCTACCTCCTGAAATGGAGAATCGTCAAGCTCTTCGGAGGTGGCTATCTGGTCTACATTGCCGTCAAGCACCTCTTCTTTGAATCGAAGGAGACCTCCGACGAGGTTTTAAGCATCGACGCTCAGGGCGAGCCGGAACTTCGAATTTCCGGAACCAACGCCCCCCTCACTTCAGATCAGGAAATGCTGGAGATTCAGGAACGCGTTCCGGTTCCGTTTCCAGAAGAGGAAATCCGGGCTGGAAAGAGTTTCTGGACGACCGTGGCGGTCATTGAACTCACGGATATTGCCTTCGCTGTTGACTCAATTCTTGCCGCGATTGCTCTGGTGGGATCACCTCCGGAAGGACATGCTGAAAACGCACCACACCCCAAGCTCTGGGTGGTGATTGCGGGTGGTGTAATCGGACTGATGTTGATGCGTGTTGCAGCAGCCATGTTTATTCGACTGCTCGAAAAATTTCCACGGTTCGAGATCGCTGCCTACCTGCTCGTGATCGTCATTGGAGTCAAACTGCTGGTCGACTGGGGATTCAATTCAGAGGCGGACCCGCATCGGATTAACTTCCATGACTACACTCATGTCGAGTTCTGGGTCTTCTGGTTGTCGATGGTGGCAGCCCTGTGTGTGGGCTTTATCCCTGCTCGTAAAGCTGCGGATACCGGAAAAATCGCACGCTGACGCTTACTCCTGCTTGATCTCCGACTCCTGGCCTCGTGTGGCTGTGCAGATTATCCGCGCGACACGCTGGGCAATACCGACCGAATCAGGGTTCTTCCGTCGTGAAACTCCGCTGTACTCCTGACGACTTTCACGTGGAAGAACTCACCTCGGTTTCCCCGGCAGGTGGTCCGTTTGCGTTTTATCGTCTGACGAAAACGTCTATTGGTACCCCCGAAGCCATTCATGCCCTGACAGAGCGCTGGAAGATCGCTCGTCACCGCATCAGTTATGGAGGACTGAAAGATCGTCACGCGGTGACCATTCAGCACCTGACAATCCACAACGGTCCCCGGCAGTCGCTCCAGCAGAAGTCCATCCATCTTGAGTATCTGGGGCAGGTATCGGCACCATTTACGTCGGCCATGATTTCGGCAAATCGCTTTGGCCTTGTGCTTCGCGACATGCACACGGACGCGGTTCAGCGGGCTCAGACGGCCGTCCGGACCGTAGCCCAGACCGGCCTTCCGAACTACTTTGACGATCAGCGATTTGGGTCACTTGGCAACTCCGGTCAGTGGATTGCCCGAGAATGGTGTCTTGGCAACTGGGAACGTGCGTTATGGCTGGCACTCGCAGACCCGCATGCGGATGATTCCTCATCTGAGCGGAGGCAGAAACAGATTCTGCGCGATAATTGGGGGCAATGGCCCGAATGTCAGCAAATGCTGGAACGCTCTCATCGGCGTTCCATCATCACCTACCTCTCGGACAAAGTGAAAGTGGGACGAGATCCGGATTACCGCGGAGCCATTGCGAGGATCAGCGTGGATCTGCGCGGACTCTACCTCTCGGCATGGCAGTCGGCGCTTTGGAATCGACTGCTCAATGAGTATCTCCGGGCAAACTGTCCTGCGGAAGAACTGCGTTCACAAACCCTTGCCAGCGGAGAAGTCGTCTTCCCGGTGTCATGGTCGGGATCGCGAGAGCCAGCTGCCATGGACCTTCCACTGCCATCGGCGAGAATTGATCATCCGGACGGAGAGATTGGAGACCTGTTGGACCGCGTGCTCACGGCCGAAAATATCGAATTACGGCAAATCCGGGTGAAGTACCCGCGTGACAGCTTCTTCTCCAAAGGAAGTCGCCGAGCGATGATTCATCCCTCCAACCTCGATTGCTCCACCGAAACCGACGAACTGTACCCGGGGCGCAAAAAGCTGCGTCTGACCTTCGAACTCCCACGCGGCAGCTACGCGACCATCCTTGTGAAACGACTGACCATCGACGACACGGCCTGTGGCTGAGTGGACACGGACCACAGAACTGCCGACCGTGACCGTCTCGGATCATTTTTGAAGGCAACGGATAGCAGCAGCCCCCCGGAACGGTGTAGAATCACTGCATGAGCCCTAAGCAGTCAATTGCCGGATCACATCTTCACACCCTCGGATTACTGATGGGGTTGACGGCATTGATTTGGTGCCCGCACAGAGTGATCGCTCAGACGTCACCAGTCCAGGGTACTGCTGATGACTGGCAATGGGGATACCTTGGCTTCCGCATGCTGCTTCAGGAAAAAGGCCTGCAGGACTCCAGCGACCTTGAACTGACTCTGCAAAGCCCCAGGCAGTCAGTACTGGTTGTGTTTGGCAAACTGGATCAGTTGACGCGTGATGAGTGGTTAAGACTGCGGCGATTTGTAGCGCAGGGAGGTGCTCTGCTGGTGGCGGGTGAGGAGTCCTGTCAGATCCCCGGTGTCACCCAATTGACTCAGGGCCCTGCAGAATCAGCAAATGAGTTGGAAAGATACGAACAGTACAGCGATGTACTGTTGCTTCCGTGCTCCGGACCTCACCCTCTTGTGCAGGGACTGAAGTCAATTGTGGTCAATAAAACCGGCTGGATGACCACACCTGAAGACACCTCACTGAACTGGACGGTAATTCTGCAATTGTCCGAGCAGACGACACCGACCGCAGCGCGAGGACAGGCCGTTCTGCTGGCGGGACTGGATCCGGCCGTCGAAGGCGGCGTCATGCTGATTTCTGCTGACAGAAGCCTGTTTTCGGATGGAATGATCTGGCATGGCGACAATTCACTTCTGGCTATCAACGCCGTCGACTTGCTGTGTCGGGGAAACCGCAGACTCCTGAACGTAATTGAATCCGGCCAACTTGCAGAGAGAAATCCAGCAGCCAGTGCGGGAGGTACGTCCGGTACTTCTGACGCAGAATCGCGAAGACAGCGTCGAAATCAGGATGTAGCAACCGACTCTGAATTCCCGGGGCGGCCCCCGCGG
Source organism: uncultured Planctomycetaceae bacterium (assembly GCA_903924405.1). Lineage (GTDB taxonomy): Bacteria > Planctomycetota > Planctomycetia > Planctomycetales > Planctomycetaceae > SXXK01. The sequence goes on from CAIYBH010000373.1 coordinate 123,432, forward strand.
CTGAACAGAAAACCCCCGGCCAGGCTCCCAGCCCCACAGCCGGACCTTCAGACACTGCTTCAAACAGCAAACGCCGTGATCGACAAAGTTCAGGACTCGAACCTGTTGAACGAAACGCTCCGAGACCGCCCTCGAAACATGCGACCACTGGCATGGCTGCGCACCACATTACTCATTCTGCTGATTCTCGCCGGGCTTTGGATCCTCTATCACATCTTCAGCCGAAGTGCTCCGGCACTACCGAAATGGAAATCGCGCATCATGCAATCGCTGTTCGGCGTGTACTCATCCCAGCAATTGTCACGTAACGAATTCGGCCCCGCGGCACAGATTCTCTGTCGCAGTCTCTGCGCTGAAATCACCGGCTCTGAGTACGAAACTGACTGGATCCAGCTCAAATCCCGTCGGAACGCGCCCTCAAACCCCGCTGGACTTTCGAGCAGCATCAGCAAGAGTCTGGACGAGATTGTCTCGATTGCGATTAACGGCAGTCAGATGTACCTCCCCCGCAGAAAATTCAGAAGCCTTGGTCGGACGATCCGGGAGTTGCAGTTCATGCATCGAAAAAACCAACAGTCTCGCGCGACAACACGTCCACAGCCTCGTGAAGCTTCAACCGGGGCCTGAGCGGTTGAGTGAACTCTGCTGAGACACCAGATCAGGCACATCAGCGAAGTGCAACCTGCTTCGTACAGCAGCCATAGGTCAGGCATCGGGCCTCTCGGACCCATTGAACTGCTCATCATCGGGCCACGCACAACGGAGTGGGTTCGGCCCAGAGTACACACGCGGTTTCCTGCCACACGGGATGGCAAAAACGTGTTGATCCAGCAGATGGTCGTAGTTCGCGCCAGCGAAACGTGCTTCGCGGATTTCCGCTGGCGAATTCAGCAAACAAACTCCTCTCAACAATCAATCGCCAACCAAAGTCTCCCAACTCCGAATCGTCGCCATTCCGCCCGCTACCCGCCGATCTCATCCCGCCATGTCGCATCATTTAGTCCCCAATCATCGGGGTCACACCACCAATCGGGGACACACCGCCAAATCGGGGACACACCGCCAAATCGGGGACACACCACCAATCGGGGACACACCGCCAAACCCAGCTCAACTGGTCATTTGCAGCGAAGCTAACGAAACTGACGATTCCGATGTTGAATCGGGTCATGCAGATACCTTGATTCAGGTCCATCCCCCGGGGACACACCATCCGGAAGCTGCACACCCGAAAATTTCCCCGGTGTCCACCCTCGGGATAAACCACTATGGGCTCGGGGACACACCACATCTCACAACTCGACTGCCCCACCGAAACGAATCTACCCAACTCCGGGGACCTGCTATCACCGGGGACACACCACCCCGCATAGCTCAACTGGTTGTTTGCAGGGAATCTGACGAATCTGATGATTTTGCTTTCATTTCGTGTCCTGCTTCAATCCTGATTCTGGACCAACACGTGGGCACGATCACCAGCGAGACACACCACTAGCCGGAGTACACGCCAACTCGGGTTGCGTAAAATCCACAGACCAGTGCTCCTTTGCAGCTCAGACCATCTGCCGCGTCTGGGTATATCGCACTGAGTAACCAATGCATTGCACTGTGGCAGCGTGGGGGCAACGCCACCTCCGAGGCAAACGGTTCCAGTGAAACAGCGTCTCCCGAAACCCGCAGCTGCCTTGTACGAAATCGGGCACTGAATCGGGGACACACCAGCCAAGGACTGTGTCAATCTCCGACCTATATTGCCCGGGGACACACCACCGGATATTGCCTCAGGACACACCACCGGATGAGGTTCGAAGGGTCGTTGACTGCGAAGCGATGAAATTGACGATTTTGCTTTCAATTCGGGTTATGCGGGCATCTCTGCGCTGCATTGAATCAAAGGCCAGACGATTTGCTGCGGTTAGTGGCGGCGCGATCACCCACAAAATGCCAGCGGGCGACGCGGCTCGTTAACACGGGACGCGCGGCGGTCGAGTTGCTGCCTGGGCAGAGGCATCATGGCAGGGCGACGTGGGCTTCAGGAGACAGCGAATGATGTCGCAGGTCTCAACTGTTTGTCAGCAATTCACGCACTCGCGGACGCGGGCGGAAGCTCTGCGATTTCGTTGGCGATCGATAGGCGTCGATCACATGAGGTTTGCCAGCGACAGAACTGAACAGGCGGCCAAAATCCCGAATCAGTTCACACCACGCTTCCGCGCTGATGTTTAGTTCGGCAAGCACGCGGGCAACGGTGTCTGGAGCGGGCACCGACTTTTTCCCCCGCTGCTGTTGAGCTGACCACTCCAGCAGTTCCAGATACTCGCTGAGCGTGATCGGCAGAAAACCTTTGTCACTGCAGCGTGTTCCCCGCTGATGAATCTCCTGATCGGGCATAGCAGAGTTCGCGTGCAGGCTGATAGGTGCCAGGTGATTGCAAGTCAGGACCGTTGAGGCAGGCGAAGTCGATTCAGTGGCATCATTCGTTGGTTCACCCCCGGAGACCCTGTCCGCCGCATTGTTTGGTTTCGCCGCCGCCTGTTCCTTCGCTCTTCGATTGGCTGAGGTGAACACCGAATTGTCGATACTGTCAGCAACACCCGAGAGGATCGGATTGAGATCAATGTAAGCCGCACAGGCCAGAGTCGCTGTGGCATCCAGATTTTTGACGGCCTTGTAGCGCGCCTGCCAGAATTTCCCGACCTCCTCATCTTCCCGATTGGCACGCTGAGCGATGTGCTGGCATAGCAGTCGCATCCACCACGAAATATCACTGAGTCGGCGTCTGAGTTCCTCCACGCGAGCTTTGTTATTGACCACGCAATTCATTTCGACTTCTGTCGGTTCCTCTGGCTGGCGATTTTTTCCCCGCCGAACCGGACACAGCATCAGCCACCGACGTGCAACCTCGACGTCATCCATCTGCTGCACAATGTCCGGGCGAGACCGCAGTTGCTGCTGAATCTCGTTGTCGAGGATGGCAAAGGAACAGAGGTCGATCGCGAAATAA
>CAIYBH010000374.1 GCA_903924405.1 uncultured Planctomycetaceae bacterium
GTCCCGGTGGCGTTTTCCAGAGGAATCGCCGCGGCAGTGTCCGGGACAACGGCCGCCAGCAGCAGACCTATTGGCAGCATCCGAAACAAGTTGGGCATGAACATGACCTTTCAAATTCAGGCAGGAGTTGGAAATGAGGAGCTGACTCAAACGGCGCGCCGGCCGGACTGCAACAGCCACCGACACAGCCGTCTCAGGAGTCAGTAGTGCGGTGGACGTTCCCCGGCGGGATCACGTTTTTCGGGACTCTCGCTGAAGGTAATCAGTTCATGTTCAATTCGTGTGAATCTGGCTTCAAATTCCTGAAGTCGCCGCAGCTGGTTCAGCAGTGACGTGTTCAGGGCATCAAAGTCATGCTGCAGGTGTGCGAGGACGGATTCAACTTTTTCCAGCCTCTGTTCTACTGGTTCGGACATATCTGAGGATTCCGTGTTGTGGCTTGCTCCGGACGCAGGGGCGCCGTAAAACTTGCGGCAGACAGCGTCGGAATCAGAGCGTTCTGATCCAGGCGACAGGTCTGATCTCCGCAATTTGCAAGCGGGTTTTCTCACGAAACAGGAATCAACGCAACCATGCAGCCAAATGACAAGGCCCGTGAACTGGGCGTCTGCTTTGAACCTCAGGCTCCCGGCTATCTGAATATGTGCGTGCGTACGGGCAATCTGCTGATCACTTCAGGCCATGTCAGCGATATGAAGGGCGTGCTGGGAAAAAACCTGACGGTGGAGCAGGGCTACGAAGCCGCTCAGGAGTGTGCCCGGAAGATCCTGCGGTCCGTGTACAACGCACACGGCACACTCAATGATCTGAAGGTGCTGAAGGTTCTGGGTTGCGTCTATTCCGCTCCCGAATTCATCGAGCAGCATCTGGTGATCAACGGCTGCAGTGACATGCTGCACCAGATCTTCGGAAAAGAAGGCGCCGGGTTCCACGCTCGCAGTGCCCTCGGCTTTGCCGCACTGCCCACCGGAGCGGCTGTGGAAGTGGAAGCCATTTTTGAAATTCAGGGTGGCTGAGTGGGACGCCGCGGAAAAAAAACGAAGGCCGGAAGTCGAGCGACCCCCAGTCGCTCGACGCGGCTCGAATTTCTGCCAGACCGGCAGAACACCGAACCAGACGTCCCCCTGCGCGAATTACTTTGGCAAAATCGTCCGGGGTTGCTGGGACTGGGGCTCAGCCTGCTGCAGCTTCTGGGACACGCCTCGTGGGTTGCACTGATCCTGTTTCTCGAAGCCACCGGTCGGACCAAATCCCTCGATGCGTCATCCCCGTGGTCGTGGCTAGTCGTGATCCTGCTGGCAGGTAGTCTGCTGCTGACGTTCCTGGCTCTGTTCGTCTGCCTCTTCTATGGATTACGCCGGACACCACGCACTCCCGCTGTCGTTGGTTTCCTGCTCTCCTTCTTCGTGGGTGTCCTGGCAGCAGCCACCGTGTTTCTGCAGGGGATCCGGGAAATGAGCCGCTGAGCCGTGAAGCTCGCGTGCGACGGCGACCAACCGGGAATCTCATCCGGCATTCGCAACAGTTCTACTGCCCACTGAGTTTCTCTTGTTCACTGCTTTCCACAGAATTCTTCATCCCTGCCAAAGCAAGGGCCCGTTCGTACTCCGCAGGATGATTCAGATTCAGCAGGGACAGCAGCTGCGGGTCCACAGTGCGAAGCACATCGACTGGCAGGAAACACGTGCGCACCTGCTGAAACAGCGCCCTCGGTCGATGTTCACCCGCCTCCAGCAAACGACGAATGGACGTCAGCGTTGAGGTGCGATACACGGCACACAGGGGATGCTGGTACTGCTCGTCCTGTGGTACCACTGCATCCCATGACAGCGATTCGTCCAGCAGCAGACGAATCACGGCCGGATTCAGCAAAGGCACGTCGCAACTGGTGACGAAGGCCACATCCGCAGTGTCCACCAGCTCCTGCAGTCCGGTTGCCAGCCCCTCAAGAGGTCCCTGGTCGGGCCGCCGATCCCGGACAATTCGGACCGTCTCAGGCAGTGGCGACAATTCCTGTGTCGACGACGCCACGATCACGACCGGACCGTCACCGAGTCCTGCCTGGACCTGCCGCAACACTCGCAACAGCATCGGTTCGCCGGCAAATGGCAGGCTGGCTTTGTCACGTCCCATACGGGTGGAACGGCCGCCACAAAGAATAATCCCGCCTGTTCGCATCAACGCCTTCCCCTTCCCACGTCAGGCTCGGGGCTTCAGGTCGTGCAACGGCCCGGTCCCCAGCTGCACCAGCGGCACCTGAGTCATCCCGACCGTTTTTTCCCCGCTGCCACATCCCTGACAAGAGCCGCACCCGGTGCCCGCGGCCGGACGAAACCACGGCAGCCGTCGCAGAACGAGGCTAAGCGCCCACAGCACCGTCAACAGGGTAGCAATCTGCTGCAGAATCATCACGCTGACTCCTGTTTCTGTGCCTGGCCCGCCACATGCTCACTGCCCGATTACGGACGGCCCAACCGCTGACTAACCAGCCACCAGCGCTGACCGGCCGTGAATCAGACGACGCCCCCAGCTTCGGCAGAACGCCTCTGCTTTCCCAACGACGGAAACTCAGGTGAGCCCGGTAAGAACACCGTCTTTGCAGAAATCGGGATTTCCAAAGGATTCAATATGGTGGCCAAATCCGTGGGCCAGCGCCACAAGCAACCGATTGTGTGGCACTTTGGGGAAGACCAGTGAGCGACCCATGCGGAAGTCCAGCCCATTACCAACCATGACGAAGGGAATGTTGTCGAGGGTATGAGAATTTCCCTGCCCCAGTTCGTTGCCCCAGACAATCAGTGTGTTGTCCAGCAGCGAACCTTCACCCCCCGGCTCCGGGGTTTCCGCGAGACGACGGACGAGATAGGCCAGCTGTTCACAGTACCACGTATTGATCTTCGTCAGTTTTTCGTGAGCTTCCTTGTTTTCGTTGGGCTCATGAGACAGTTCATGATGGCCTTCCTCAATTCCCAGCCAGTGCATTTTAGGCTGCCCGACCGAGTTTGTGATCTGGAACGTTGCGACTCGGGCAAAATCGTTGACAAAGCTGTTGACCAGCAGGTCCAGCTGCATTTGCGTGATCCGCGGAATGTTGTCATTTTCTTCGCGAATACCAGGTTCCAGAACCGGCACAGCGTGCCCAGCCTCAGCATCGGCGGCGGATTTCAGTTGCTGTTCCATGTTGCGAACAAACGTGGTGTGCTCGTCCAGCAATTGTCGATCTTCGCGCGAAACCACCTTGCTGATTTTCTGCAGATCCTGCTGAACGGAATCCAGTACGCTGCTGAGCACTTCACGGTCACGTACCTGGCCGTACAACTTACGAAACATCTGATACGGGTCGTCGATCGGAGCGATCGGTTTATTCGCCCCTGCGTAACTCATCCGCGTCCATGTATCGGCCCGATCAGGCACCATCACGCCGAATTCCAGTGAGCCAAATCGGGTGCGTGTGGCTTCATTGGCCTGCAGGAACCTGGCAATCTCCTGATCAATGGAAATCCCGCTGGCCCAGCCCGCCGGGGTGTCTGACCCGCCCTGGATATTGCCCGGAAAGAGTTCAATGCCGGTGAGCAGACAGCCCATACCGCGCATGTGATTGTCGCCGTCGCCGCGGACTTTGTCGCAGACACCCTTCAGGACCATCGTGCGATTCTGAAAGTCCTTCAGTGGTTCCAGAATTCGTTTCAGAGTGAACGCTTCGCCTTCCTGGTCCGGCCAGAATTCCCATGGCACCGTTCCATTCGGGCTGAACATCACCACCAGTCGCTGCTTGCGAGCCGTTAGCGCCGGCGCGGTGGCAAAGGCGCTGAGGTTGGAAATAAAGGGCAGCGACGCGGCGCTGAGCCCCAGCCTGCGGAGAAAGTGACGGCGAGTATTCATAGTGGACTCCGAAACCAGCAGTGGCAGGTTGAATTGGCAGGGTAGGGGGTGTGTTACGATCGCGAGTCAGAAAAAGGGGTCAGGAACCAATAGTGCGGAGCACCCTTCGGGCCA
>CAIYBH010000375.1 GCA_903924405.1 uncultured Planctomycetaceae bacterium
GCGTCCGAGGCTTTTGCATGGCATTGCTTCGCAATTCAGTCGCAACCGGGGAATTTTTCCGCTGGGAACTGAGGTTGCGAACTGGAGCTTGAAGGACGATGCTGACACCCCGAGCACGAGCACGAGTTGGGGTGTGGGTTTTTAAACCACGAAAGACACGAAAGACACGAAATCCGGGGCGATGTTGGTGGGGCAACGAGCACGAGCACGAGTTGGGGTGTGAGTTTTGAACCGCGGATGGACACGGTTCAACACGGAGTGATGAGGGAGGGGATCGTGACGGTTTAGCGGAGCCGAACGAGGTTTGCGGCTTGGCAGGAGCCGCGCCCTCCCGATCATACGCGCCCTCCCATTATGAGGGGCTATCGCAGGCGGACGCGTTCGAGGGCGTTGACTTCGATGATGTCGCGTTTCTCTTTTTCGGACCAGCGACTGCCCTGCACTCCCACCTGCTGTCCGAGGTAGTTTTCCAGTCGGACGCTGGCGGTGGGTTTCAGATCCGCGAGGACGCGTCCGGAACTGCTCATCAGGACGAAGGCATTGGCCTGACCGGGAGCACGCTGCAGGATTCCGGCACCGACGAAGCGGTTTTCGGGACTGCCGGGCTTGATCACTCCATCGGCCGGAGTCGCAGGAGCGGCGACCGAATTCGCGGGGGCCGGCGTGCTCATGTCGGGAGCCGCGGACGCCGTGTTGGATTCGACATCGCGGGAGCTGGAGGCAAACGTGGTCGGCGTTTCCGAGGACTCCGGCGGCAGCGTGGCATCAGGATCCGGAGCGAGGAACTGTTCCGGGGGAGCCTGCGGTGTTGCAGCGGAGGCGTCCTGTTGTGTCAGCCACGACTGAAATTCCCGGGTTTGCGGAGATGTCCGGGCGACGGCCGTGTTCATCATCGGACGGGCTGTGGAGGTGACTGGCGGGGGCATGAACACACTGCCACTGTGTCGTGCGACGAGGGCTGCATCTTTTGCCTCTGTCTGGCTCTGCAACTGTTTGACATCCAGCAGCTGTGCCAGACGGCGGCGGTAGCGTTCGATGGCTGGATAGCGCAGTTCCACGGCCCCGGAAGTCTGCCGGCTGGTGAGTTGGCTCTGCAACTGGCGGTAGTCGTTTTCGATAGTGTCCAGGTCCCATGTGGAGGCATCGCGGAGGACCATTTCGCGGAACCGCTGATCGATCTCAGCCAATCGCTGTTTTTCGGACTTCTGCGTTTGCAGTTTCTGCAGTGCCTCACTGGGGCCGATGACAGGATCTGTTGCAGCCCCGTTGGAGTTGTCAGCGGTCGGCGGAGTGACAATGACACCAGGGCGCTTCGCGGATTCCGGCACACTGAACGGATTGCTGTTCAGTTGCTGTCGCAGCGCGGGATCGACGGGAACAACGGCCGACCCCGGGATCCAGCGAAACTCACGGATCGGCGGTTTGATCTTCAGCATGGATTGGGTGCCGCTGCTGGTGTCCAGAGTCTTCTGACCGAGAATGACGACCTTGTCCCCTTTTTTCAGACGACGCTGATAGACGGAGGTTTCATCACCAAACTCACTGCCCACGCAGGCGATCACATTGTCCTCACGCACCTCGCCATCCTGCTCACTGATGCGGTTGACGAAGCGTTCGGAAATCCAGCTGAAGCTGCCTGTGGGAGGATCAATCACGTACCATCCACCCGGATCATGCCGATGGACTCTGACAACTGTGTCACGGACCAGTCGCTGCGTGGGATAATAAGAATCTCCGCCGCCCGAGCGAGCGAAGGTTTCCTCGGCCACCACTTTGGCGTCGTAGGGGAACTGCACAGACTGAGCCTGTGCGACAAGGGACGTGAAGATCAGGAGCACGGCTGCTGCGGCGACTCGCATAAACCACCTCTGAACGGACAGCGTGAACAGACCGGGGCGGACATCGCCTCGTCCTGTGGCCGGGGCCAGCGGACGGACGAATGACGGACTGCAGGAAAAGTCTGAGAAACTTGGCATCGCAAACCTGGACAACTTCTGACTTCGGCAGAAATCGCCGGAGTCGGACACTCTTCGGCAATTTCTGCCGAAGTCGGGAGCACCTTGTCTTCGGGGCGGGATCAGTTCCCGGACCTGAAGAGGTGTGCGGAAATCGGGAAACATCCGCGCAGTGGCAAGAGGCTTCCCTGTGGATAACCGTGATTTTTTCAGGAGAATCAGCGATGTTGCGAAGAATGTCGCACGGAACGGCAGGCCCTGCCTGTTTCCCGAGCTGCACTTTTCGCCCATCAGGATTCGGCTTACAGTTTCTCGAAGTTTGACTCAAGCCCGGTTTTTGAGGAACGAAAGAGGGGCGAGAGAGGAACGAGGGGCGAGGGGGTAGGAACGAGGAGCAAGGGGCGAGGAACCGGCAACTGACAACTGGTGTTTGGTGGACACAGGAAATGACAGGGGAGTGATTCCGATGGTGGCAGGGGTTCAAGGTCGTGGCGGTGTATTGACGGGGTTGGCCGTGGTTCTGCTGGCGTTTCTGTCCACGGTGGTGGTCGCACAGGATGCGAAGTTGAAGCCGGGAGACCTTGCGCCGACGTGGAAAGACCTGCCGGGAACGGATGCACAGAAACACTCGCTGGATGAGCTCGCGGAAAAGGCCGTGGTTGTGCTTTGTTTTACCTGCAACAGCTGCCCGTACTCGGTGGACTACGAGGATCGGATGATTGCCTTTGCAAAGAAGTATGCAGCACATCCGGAGGGCGTGGTGCTGGTGGCCATCAATGCCAACCGGAAACCATCTGAGAGTCTGGAGAAGATGCAGCTGCGGGCGAAGGAGAAGGGGTTTCCGTTTCTGTACCTGCAGGATGAGACGCAGCAGGTGGCAGAGTCCTATGGAGCCGTGTATACGCCGGAATTCTTTGTGCTGAACAGGGAGCGACGGTTGGTTTATGTGGGGGCGATGGATGATCGCACGGATGCGCAGCAGGTGCAGGTGCGGCATTTGGAGTTGGCGGTCGAAGCGGCGTTGAAAGGGGCAATCCCGGAGGTTCAGGCAGTTCCGGCGCGCGGTTGTGCGATTCCCTACCGACGGGCGCGGCGGGAAAAGCCTGTGGAGTAAGCGAGCGGGGCCGGTCTCGCGTGAATCGCGTGAAAGGCATGGCTGCGTTGCCGGCCAATGCGGCGATTTCGTCCGTGGTCATGTTGTGGACGTCAAAGGCTGGGATGGCGAAACGTTGGTAATGTGGGAGGTCAGGGCGTTTTTGCTTGATTCCGGCGCGATGTTTGTTCTCTCAGTTCGCGAGGTAAAATCCAGCGCGCACGTTTCGTCGGAGCGAAACGCGACTCTACCAGGGATGATCAACGTTGCGCCATCCCGGTTCGACGCGCGGCCCGGGGGTTCTGGAAAGCCCTTGTCGCTCCTGGTGGCCGCGGGTTACAGTACGGGACGGACGATCGATCGTTCGGAAGCCCGCAGGGACAGGTGTGGGGGGAATGAATTCCTCTGACATCCGCGGGTCTGTCTTTTTTCCTTCGTTCAAAAGCTGGTGTCAGACGTGCGTGGAACGCTGCCTACATCCAGATGCGGTTCCGTGTGGAAAGCTGTGCGGTGGTCGGCGACGGGGTTGCTGCTGATCGCTCTGGTGGTCCATGCCGGGTGTCAGACCACACCACGGACCACGTTTTCGCTGGAGCGTCCGGATCGCCATTCGTTTGCGACGGAGCACTTTGAGATTCTGAGTGACGTCCGACTGGAATCGGAGACACCGACGGTTCAGACCCTGCAGTCGCTGCGGGAAGATCTGATTTCTGTGCTGCAGATTCCTGAGCAGCGTGATCCGGTGAAAGTGTATCTGTTCAGTGACGAGGCGTCTTACCGTTACTACATGCAGGCGACGTGGCGTGACCTGCCGCCGCGGCGGGCCTACTTTGTGGGGACATCGCGGGAACTGGCGGTGTACTCCTTTGTCAGTCCGCATGTTCTGGAAGATCTGCGTCACGAGTTTACGCATGGAATTCTGCATGCCTCATTGCAGAGCGTGCCGCTGTGGCTGGATGAAGGTGTTGCCGAGTACTTTGAAGTGGATGCGGGGGTTGCGGAGCGGGTCAGTGAGACTCATCTGCAGGAACTTTCGACAGCGCTGGCGGAAGGCTGGAGTCCGGGCCTGTATCGCCTGGAATTGATCAGTGATTTCCGGGACCTGACGCAGCGGGATTATGCGGAGAGCTGGGCGTGGGTGCATTTCATGCTGAACAGCACTCCGGAAGCGAAGCAGGTGCTGCTGAGTTACGTGCAGGGACTGAAGACGACCAAAACGCCATGGCGACTGCAGGAGCGACTGGAAAGAGCGGTGCCATCCTACAGTGACGATCTGCGCAGGCATGTGGAGCAGTTGCTGCGTGGTGCGTTTCCGCAGGACAATCAGTAGCGATGGAGCGTCAGCTGCGAGACTGGGTCAGCAACGTGCCCGGGCAGCAACGATGATGGCTGGCAATGGACTCAGTCACAACCCGGCGAACGTGTCACGCCTCATGAAAATGTCAGAGCAACGACGCCGGGGCGTGAAATGGCGAAACGGTGTGAATCCAGAAGATTGTCGCGTTTCGCTCCGCCGAAACGACTCTCTCGGATTTTCACCGGCGACACACGGACACAACGACCCTTCTACCAGGCCGAAGACACCCCGGATCTCACGTATCACCATCGTTTCGCCATCCTGGCCGGGTCTATCCCAGCCGGTGCGATGGATGCAGAATGATCAGGCTGACTTGCGAGTGCGTTTGGTGGACGGCTTCCCCTGGCGAGCTGCGGTCGTGGCCGGGGGGCGGGTGTTTTCTGTGTCTGACGAGGCATTGGATTCGTCAGTGCGCAGGGGAACGCTGCATTCGACTTCAGCATGGGCCGTTGCGGACAACGGCGGCTGGTCTGTCGTGACGTTGGAGCCAGTGGGCACCGCTGCCACGATACTGGTCGCCGCAGCGTCCGTTGCTGCGATGGCGGGTGCTGCGATGGCGGGTGCGATGCTGGTCAGTGGGGATGGTGATGGAGCACAAGCTGCGGACTTGAAAGCTGACGAGCCGCTGGCGTCCGGCGGATTGGGATTCACATGGACCACAAATCGCGTGTGCAGCAGAACGGCTGACAGCAGAAACCCGGAGGTGGTCAGGGACAAAGCGGAGAGCAACGTGGCGTGGGCATCCGTCAGTCGCGTGCTTAGCAGAACGCAGACGAGGCTGAACAGCGCACTGCACAGCAGCAGCCCCTGAGCCCAGCGTGAATGACGCATATCCGGGACCACAATGCGGAGGATCACCAGTAATAGACTGGCCGCCGGAACAATCAGCAAGGCGGGGCGCGCGGCCTGCAGTGGTCCGGTCAGTGGAAACAGGAGCCAGGCAAGAGTGCCGGTGGTCGCGGACGCTGAGTGACTGAGTGTCAGCAGTGCCAAACCGCACAGAAAGCCGCTCAGCCATTTCCAGCTGCGATAGCTGCCATGGAAGTCGATACAGCTGGCAGACCGAACCGTGGCGATCAACAGGCACAGCTGGGCAGAAGTGAACAATTCCAGACCGGTCAGGGCCCACAGTGGTCCGGGTGGCAACCACGGCGCCTGCAGGCCTGTGGTGTGCTGGCCGCTCGAGTGCTGACTGGTGGCCTGCTGACCATTGGTGGTGAGCAACAGAATCAGAGCAAGCAGAGCCGGCGCACCGCAGAACGTCAGGCACAGCAGTGCATGTTTCCAGAGCCGATTGGACAACAGACGCCGCATCAGCCGATCTCTGGACAGCGATTCGAAGGCTTGATGAGGTGTTGCGGGCTGCGGGGCGGCCGGTGGGATCGCCTCGGCATCCAGTGGACGCGGCTCCTGGGACTCAAAAGAGAGCCCGCGTCGGCGTCGATCGTTCGTGTTGGACCACATCATAGAAGCGACCCGGACTGGGAGCAGAGTTGTCTGGACGGTGTGCTGGAAGTTTTCACGGACAGGGGGGACGAAGCACGGACAGGGGGACGAAAACGGTGATTTCGCTCGATTCAGCCTGCGAACTGCGAAGCGTTGTACGAAGAACGCGGCAACCGGGAGATTTGCCGCCTTGACGGATCCGGGCCTTTTCCCGGGGGTCCGCCTGCCTTTGGGTCGGTCGTTCCGGAGATGGCGGAACACCCTGAAGGCTGTAACGCCCCTCTCAGGCACATCGACAGACGGACAGACTGGACTCAGAGAATCCGGAATGGCCTGTACAATCGACAGAACCGTCGTTGTCGACAGTGCCGGAAAAGCAGAGCGGGAGGCTGAAACGGCACCCGCTGTCTATTTTCTGCCGATGGAGGCTGATAAAGTAGCGGGACCGGTTCCGTGCGGCTGGGCCGGTGAAGTGTGATGGGACCGTCAAGCCCGGTGCGAGGGACGATCAGGAAACGCGTTGACCACGGGGCAAACGCTTTCCGAGGAGGTTTTGCTCAGCATGACATTTCTGAGAATCAATCCTGCGAATGTCGGATTCTGGTTGTGTCTGGTCGAGGTCCATGTTCTGCGGCCTTTCGATCGGTGTCTCAAATCGGCAGCGGTACTGGTCCTGCTACTGAGTCATGTCCTGTTGTCGAGTGGGCGTGTGCAGGCCGGGCAGGAGCCTGATCTGGAACGTGACATCCGCCCCTTGTTTCAGCAGAAATGCGGGGCCTGTCACGGGGCTGGTGAACGGAAAGGCGGCCTGCGTCTGGATGCCCGGTCAACATTTTTTAAGGGCGGTGATGGCGGTCCGGTTGTGGTCATTGGTGACAGTGGTCAAAGCGAGCTGGTGCGGCGAGTTGAGTCGGAGGATCCGGATCTGCGCATGCCTCCGGACGGGCCGGAACTGACAGCGGACGAGATCAGTACGCTGCGACAGTGGATTGACCTGGGAGCCAGCTGGCCGGAAGCGGACTATGACCGGGATGCTGCAAAAGATCCGCGTCTGCAGCATTGGGCCTTTCAGGCTCCTGCTGCGGCATCGGTGCCGGAACTACCGGCGAACGTTACCAGCACCGGGACGGGGGAGGTCACGGCGATCGATCGATTTCTGCTGCATCGGCTGGCGGACGCCGGGCTGAGCATGAATCCACCGGCGGAGCGTCGTGAGTTAATTCGTCGGGCGGCGTTGATTCTGACTGGGCTGCTGCCGACACCGGAGCAGACAGCAGTGTTCGTTGAGGATACTCGGCCGGATGCCTGGGAGCATGTGATTGAGCAGTTACTGGCCAGTCGTCATTACGGCGAGCGTTGGGCGCAGCACTGGCTGGATGTGGTGCGGTATGCGGACACACATGGCTTTGAAGTCAACACGCCGCGTGAACATGCGTGGCCCTACCGGGACTATGTGATACGGTCGTTCAACGAAGATCGGCCGTATGACAGATTTGTGAGGGAACAGATCGCCGGGGACGTGCTGGGGGAGGATGCTGCGACAGGATTTCTGGTCGCTTCGGCGGTGCTGCTTCCCGGGCAGATCGGTGCTGATGATGCCTCCAAACGGCTGGCGCGTCAGGACGCACTGGATGAGATTATCGCGGGGACCAGTAATGCGATTCTGGGGCTGACCATTGGTTGTGCGCGGTGTCATGATCACAAGTTTGACCCGATCACTCAGCTCGACTATTACAACATGCAGGCCTTCTTTGCGGGTGTGGAATATGGCGACCGTCCCCTGCGTGATCACTCAGCGCGGCAACGGCTGGCGGAGGCTGAGCAGTTGGGGCCGCGCATCGCGGAGCTGCAGGAGCAATTGCAGACTCTGGAGTCACCCGCGTGGCTGGGGCGGACGCTGATGATTGACGAAACGGATTCGCGTCGCGTGCGGTTCCTGAAGGCAGAAAACGGACCTGGTGCCAATCCGGCGGGGACGCAGCGCGGCTATCGGGATGATGCGGGATCGGCTGAGCAACCGGGAAATCTCAGCGGTGGGCGATATACCTGGTGGAACAATACTCCGGGAGAAGATGTGCTGGCGTATCGTCCGGGGGTTTCCGGCACCTGGAAGCTCTGGCTGTCCTGGGGCGTTCATGGCAGTGGTGTTCACACGCGGGACGCGCGGTACGTGCTGGATCAGGATGGTGATCCGGCAACACGGCAGGATCAGCGTGAGTTGGCGCGGGTGGACCAGTACTATCCTGCGGGTGTGTCAACGGGCACGACGGATCAGGCGCCGCAGTGGAGCGGTCTGCAGTTCGCCGGAGTGGTCGAGCTGACGGACGCCTCTGCCCTGCTGGTGCGTGGTGGCGAGACGGGGACGGGGATCACGGCCGACGTGATTGTCCTGCAGGAAGTGCTGCCGGAGTCTGCTGGCTCGGCGTTGACCACCGTGACAAACGTGACAACTGTGACAACTGTGACTGGGCCACGACTGCGTGCCCCGGTGAATGCGTTGCTGACAACTGAGCGATTTGCCCCGGTGCAGGCAAAATTCCTGCGGTTTACGACCTTCGCCACGATGAACAACAATCAGCATCAGACCTGCCTTGATGAACTGGAAGTATTCGGGCCGATGGATGGTCGGGTGAATCTGGCTGCTGCGTCGCGTGGGGTGCAGCCAACGTCCTCTGGCAATGTCTCTGAAACCGGGATCCACCAGCTGAAGCATGTGAATGATGGACGCTATGGCAATGACTACAGCTGGATACCGGATCGGACTGAGGGGAGCTGGGTTCAGTTGCAATGGCCGGAGATTGTGGAGCTGGATCGGGTCGAGTGGTCGCGGGACCGACTCGGAAAGTTTGCCGATCGGCTGCCGATTGACTATGAGATTGCGGTGTCTGTGGACGGTGTGACGTGGACGGTTGTGGCGCAGAGTGACGACCGGGCCCCCCTGGGAACTCCCTGGGATCCGGTGCATGCCCTGGTCCGGGACTCGCGTGGGCTGGATGTGACTGACGTGACACCGCTGGTGCGAGAGCTGCAGGAGTTGCGGGAAAAAAAGACGCAGCTGGAAACCCAGCAACTGGTTTTTGCCGGAGTGTTTCAGGAACCGCATCCCACGTGGATGCTGCGTCGTGGGGACCCGGAGCAGCGTGTGGAGGAAACGGGGATTGCAGTCCCGGCCGTCTTTCGGGGTTCGCATTCGCTGCAGGACGTGTCAGGCGGACGATCGACAGAGATGGGGATGCTGACGGAGGATCAGCGACGTCGGCTGATGCTGGCGAACTGGCTGGGGGCGGAACGCAACCCGCTCACGGCGCGAGTGCAGGTGAATCGTGTCTGGCAGCATCATTTCGGCCGGGGACTGGTCGACACACCGAATGACTTCGGGCTGAACGGGTCCGCGCCTGTGCATCCGGAACTGCTGGACTGGCTGACCGCGGAATTCGTGCGCGGCGGGTGGTCACTGAAGCACTTGCATCGATTGATTCTACGAACCGCCGCCTGGCAACAGTCCTCGCGACTGACGGAGGACGGGCTGCGAGTGGATCGGGACAATCGGCTGGTGTGGCATTTTGAATCGCGGCGGGTGGAGAGTGAGGTGATTCGGGACTGCATGCTGCAGTTGAGTGGAGAGTTGAACCTGAAGGCCGGGGGACCGGGGTTCAACTTTTTCAGGAGCAAAGGGGGATTGGATGGTTTTCCGCCGGTGGAACAGTTCACGGCAGAGGAAATGCGGCGCATGGTGTATGCCCACCGCGTGCGCATGGAGACGGTTCC
>CAIYBH010000376.1 GCA_903924405.1 uncultured Planctomycetaceae bacterium
GCCATTGGGCTATTGGTTCCTGACCCCTTTTCTGACGCGGAGCACCCTGCGGGCCGTTTTGCTATTGGTTCCTGACCCTTTTTTCTGCCCTCCTCTGTTGGTTACCGACCCTTTTTCCGAGGCCTCTTTTACTCGAGTCAGAATTCCGGAATTGATTCCTATGATTGCCAACTTCAGTGACGTGCGTGTCCTCTGCTTTGCTCGCCGCATGGCCCGAGGTTTGTTTTTTCTGTCACTCAGCAGCTCGGTGATGCTGACCGGGTTGGCAATTCCGGCGACGGCGGATGAGCCTGGTGGCAGCAAGGTGGCAACAACGGCTGGCGCGGCAGCAGACGAATCGGAAACTCCGCAGTACATCCGGATTCGCAGAAATGAGCGCAAACTGGCTGTGGCCATGGAAACATCCATTGTCACATTCAGTGGCTCGCCCCGGTATCCGCAGGCGACCGTGGACCTGATCGGGGCCGTGCATCTGGGTGAGCCGGAATACTACGATCAGCTGAATGAAATCTTCACCGGCTACGACGTGGTTCTGTTCGAAGCGGTGATGCCGGAAGAGGCTGTGAAAAACGGATTGCGGCCCGGTGGTGAACAAGGGGCGGGGCGCGAAGATCTTGCTGACGAAGAAGACTGGAATGACGCCAAAGTGGGCTTCACTGCCATTTCAGTTGTACAGCTGGGAATGAAAGATGCGCTCGGGATGGAGTTTCAGCTGTCGGGCATCGACTACACTCCGGATAATTTTGTGCACGCAGACATGACAGCGGAAGAGTTTGAGCAGTCCATGAAAGCTCGCGGCGAGAGCTTTTCCGGGATGCTGCTGTCAGAAATGGGCAAGTCCATGTCGTCTCAGCAGAAACAGAATCCGCTGGCAACGAATCTCGATATGATGCTGTCCGCGTTCGCACCGGACAGGGCGTATGCCATTCGACGTATTGCAGCCAATCAACTGGCAAAGTCCGGCGACGGCGATGCATTTGCTGGTGGTGACGGCACTTCAACCATCATTACCGAACGCAATCGCAAGTGCCTGGAAGTCCTTAAGCAACAACTGCAGAAGAAAAAACTGAAGGTTGGCATTTTCTACGGGGCCGGCCACTTTGCAGATATGGAAAAGCGAATCGTCAGTGACTTTGGATTCTCCAGAACGGCAGAAGACTGGGTCGTGGCCTGGCATCTGCGTGATCCAAAGGCAGAGAAAGCAACTCCTGAAAAAGAGTGAGCAGCCCCCTTCCGCGTCCTTCTGCCCGGCGACTTCCCTGTGTCTCGTGATACCATTTATTCGATTCCTCTGACGAAAGTCGGGGATTTTGAGTTCGACGATGATGTGGTCCGCGTTTTCCCCGACATGATCGCTCGATCTGTGCCGGGCTACGCATCCATGCTGTCTGTGATCGAACAACTGGCCGCCCGATTTGTGCGTCCGGGAACCGCGGTCTGGGACCTCGGTTGTTCTCTCGGAGCCGCAACGCGTCTGATTCGCCGGCGCAGTCCGCAGTCAGCTGTCATTCACGCGGTCGATAACTCCCCTGCGATGATCAGCCGCCTGAAGACGCTGCTGTCTGAATCCACAGAGCCGGGTTGCGCCGTGCAGGTCATCGAGTCGGATCTGCGGTCGGTGCAGGTGGAAAATGCGTCGCTGGTGGTGCTGAATCTGACTCTGCAGTTTCTGCCGCCGGCAGAGCGATCCGCGATTATCGCTTCCATCGCCCGGGGAACATTGCCCGGAGGCGTGTTGCTGCTCTCGGAAAAAATCTGTTTTGATGATCCCGGTCAGCAATCCCTGATGACGGAACTGCATCACGATTTCAAGCGGGCGCACGGGTACAGTGATCTGGAAATCGCCCAGAAGCGGTCCGCCATCGAGAATCGCCTGATTCCGGAAACGCTGGAGACGCATGTGCAGCGTCTGCGAGACGCTGGCTATTCCACCGTCACTCCGTGGTTTCAGTGCTTTAACTTTGCTTCCATTCTGGCAGTTCGCTGAGGTCGTCAGGGCGATTGATTGTGCCTGCTGAGGGCTTGCTCAGCCATACAACTATACAACTCGTTCGGCGACCGCTGCAGGAGCTGCTGAGAGGGCTTTGTAGTTCACGGAACAGGCGTTGCCAGGGCTTGTCCGGGCCTGCAGCCAATCTCTGCTGATCAGTGCCGACCGGCTGCAAATGGATGGCCGGCTACATCCCATGTCTGATGCATGCGAATGTTCAGCAACAGCCCGACCGAGGCGTACGTCGACAGCAAACTGCTGCCCCCGTAACTACACAGGGGGAGTGCAGTTCCAGTGATCGGTAGCAGGCCCACAGTCATTCCGGTGTTCAGCACCACCTGACTTCCCAGCAGAACTGTGATCCCGACAGCCACCAGCCGTCCCCATGGTTCCCGGCTTTTCACGGCTGTCCAGAGTCCTCCCCAGATCAGGATGGCGTACAGCAGCATGACCAGTGCGCAGCCCGCCAGTCCGAATTTTTCGCCAATCATCACAAAAACAAAGTCGGTGCGGGCAGCGGGAAGCTGCCATGCTGTGGGATCATCCACTGGCGGTTCGTCCTGCCACAGGCTGCCGCGCAGTCCTCCGAGGGCCAGGACCTGCTTGGACTGATGCAGATGAAATCCGTCACCGGCGGGGGCCGTGCCACCATCCTTCTGGATGATCACTGAGACGATGCGGGATTTCTGTTCCGGCGTCATCTGACTCCATAACACAGGCAGGCAGGTGATTCCCAGAACTGCCGCGATGCCCAGATGCTTCAGGCGAGCCCCGGCGGTAAACAGCATGCAGGCCAGAACAGGAACAAACAGCAATGCGGTATCGAGGTCCGGTTCCAGCACAATCAGTGCCATGGGTACGAACGCCAAAACGGCTGGAGCCAGCAGCCCGACCACGGTGTGTTGAGTGCGACGGTGCATCAGCCAGGCGGCTACTGCCAGAATAAAAGCCAGTTTTGCCGGCTCACTGGCCTGAAAATCGAACAGACCAAGCGGAATCCAGCGGCGGGAACCATTGATGGGGGCCATGAACAACGTCAGTACCAGCAGTGCCTGGCAGGCGAAGTACGCCGGCAGACTCCAGGGACGCAGCAGTCGATAGGGAATCCATGCGGTGATGCCCATCACGGGAATGGACAGCAGCAGCCAGATCAACTGACGTTCCACCAGCTGTGTTCGCCCATACAGTTCGTCCGCTCGCAGCAGACCACTGAGTCCCAGCACGGTGATTCCCAGGCTGGCCAGGACCATCAGCCATGGTATTCGTCGCAGTCCTCCCGTCATGTGTGCTCCATCTGGTACCCCGATTCCCTGTTCCACGCTGTTGCCCATTGTCTCCGCTGGTGATGACCAGCCACGCTGTCGCTCGGTCTTCGGCAACTCTGCGGCAGGTTCGATGAATGACCAGTTCGGGGTCGGCCAGAACACGTCACGACGTCATGGAATTTGTCAGCAGTTCAACGACTGATCCGAGCCCCCGGAGTGACGAGGTCATTGAAACGGTCGACAGGTTCCTGAGCGGTCCACGCAATGCCTCTCAGCAGCAGAATTCGGAACAGGGGATCATCGAATGTCCAGTTGTAGTGTCCGGGAATGCTGACGAAAACTCGTCCCGGTTGATGATCCCGGACCCACATCTGCGGTGTCTGCTGGCCGTCTTCCACACTGCTGGCGAGCAGCGTGATGTCTTCCGAGACGCCTGTCAATTTCCAGTAGCTTTCATCGTACAACTGCAAGCGGTCAAAGTTGCGAACAATCGGGTGGTCGGTGTTGTGGATGTCCAGCGTCAGCGGACCATGGCGAAAGGCAATCCTGCCGCCCCATGAAGCGAGGCCGATGCGTTTTGAGAATGCCTGCACGTCGTCATTGCCATTCACTGCCCAGTGAATGTACACGGCCCCACCGCCACGCTGCAGAAACTGATCCAGCTTTTCCGGACGCGGGGGACTGAAACTGCCCTTCTGGAAGAAGATCAGCACATCAGCGGCCGCCAGCAGCGTGTCGTCCGGAAACTCGCGCACCGAAGTGACCTGCAGCTGTTCGGCCGAGGACAGCAGTTCGTACCACGCCGATTTCCATGCCGGATAGTCATGCTCGCCGGGGCCATGATCCTTGACGCCGTCGATAAGGACCAGGTGCAGTGGTCGCAGCGGTGCGACGGGCTGACTACCTTCCAGGGCTGCAGCGACTTCCGCGCGAGTTCGCAGAGGCGGGGCGGTCAGTGGCGAGTCCAGCGGCATCTGCGGTGGTGGAGTCATCAGGTAGGTCAGCAGATCACGCAGTTGTTCCGGTGACAGCTTTTCCGGAATGCCCTGCGGCATCACAGAAACGGCGGATGGCTTGATTTCTTCAATTTGTGAGCGATCCAGAACGGTTGAACGTCCCTGCGTGTCACCCAGAATCCACTGCTCGCCGTCAGTCCGCAGTACACCTGTCAGCACACGGCCATCTTTCAGCACGATCACCTGGCTGACATAGTCTGGATTGATCGCAAATCCCGGATTCTGAAGGTCCCGCATTACCGAGGCGTAGTCGCGGTGAATCAGGTTACCAAGGTCTGGTCCGATTACGGCACCAGTACCGTTTACCGCATGACATTTGAAACAACCGGCGGCTTCGCTGTGAAAGACTCGCCGCCCGCGGCCCCAACTGCCGCCTTCAAGTTCTTTGACCCGCGTTGAAGCTGCGAGGCCTTCCGAAGCCGGTGTTGGTGCACGGTCCGGTACCCATGGCAACACCAGCCGGTGCAGGGGCAGTGGTCGCTCCGTGTTGTCCTCGTTGGTGTGCCAGGTGATGCTTACCTGCGGAAGCACTGAACTGGTTTTCAGCGTGAGCGTCCAGTGTACGAGGCTCTGCAGGTCATCGGGTGTGCTCCACGTCGCCGTCCAGCGTCCGTTTTGCTGGTGGGAGGTGACCGGAAGAGCTGTTTGTGATGCATCGGGGAGTGTCGCGGACAACAAGAATTCCCGATCGGCGCTGACCGTCACCGTCACTGTTTCAGCTGGCCATTCGTAGTCGATGGAGGCGCCCGGCTGTATCGCAGGACGCAGCATGCTGCGCAGGTCCAGTTTGCCACTCAGCTCAAGAGTTCCGTCCTGTTGCAGCAGTTCCCACAGTCCGTCATGGCCCGCGGAACCTTGTGTGAGGGTTCGTGATACCAGCAGGTCCGGATGCGGAATCCAGCCGGAGACCGTGCCGGGCACCGGGCTGGCTGCGTCCACTCCCCAGCGAACCTGAACGCCAGTGGGCGACAGGTCCACGTCCATCTGGGGATGTTGTGGTGTCTCCACGGACCGTTCACCGTCCGCTGACGATTTCCACGGCAGTGAAAGTGCCACATGTGTGCGAGCAGGGATTGGTTCTGTGTTAATCACCAGGGTTCGCAGGTCGGTCGTCAATGCCGCACTGCCAACAACCAGGCGTTGACGTGGCTGCAGCTGCTGTGCTCGGACCACAGCGTACGGCGGGATCAGACTTTCAAAACGATCGCCTGCTCGGACATGCTGTCCGTATTCCACAATCAGCTGATCTGCCAGTCCTGCGAGAGCTGCCGGGTCCACATGACGATCAAAGGCCACTCGGAGTTCCCTGGCGCCTTCTGACCACGCGGCCACGGGACGCGGAGCCCTGGGTTGAGTCATGCGGACTCTGAACAGCCGGCCTGTCCCTGTGGGACCTGTACCCCAGTCCGGCGGGCCACTGTGACAGGCGACAATCAGATCGCCGGCAGGAGACACACACTGATCAACAGTCAGCATCTGCAGGCAGGCGATCAGCTGTGTCTTTGCGATGTAGCCCGCGTCCGATTTGATCAGAGTGGTTCGCCAGATCTTGCCACGCGATTCACCGGCAATCAACGCATCGCCGGACCAGTTGCCGGGACCGAATACCGGTCCGCCGTTCACCGACTGATTGAAGACCATTCCACAGGTGGACTGGTGCTGGGGACCGAAGTCAAACGTCGATGGCTCATCAATGACCTCCGGGTTGTATTTCGGGTGCCGGGGCGGAAAGCCGAAGTGCTGTCTGCCAGTGGGATTGACCCCCGTCGCCGGAGCATCCAGTCGGATGTGGAGCAATTCGTCAAGGGGATTGCCGTTCGAAAGCCACGTCGCTCCTTCCTGATCCGTGCAGAACAGATCTCCCTGCTGGTTAAAGGCAAATGCGATCGGAAACCGAATTCCCGTGCAGATCGTTTCGCGGACGCTGAAGTCCGGGGAAACGCGCTGAACCGTGCCACGGTCGCTGTGAATGTCCCAGGCCGAACGCCCCTGCTCGTCCACCAGCCATGCATTGGCGTAGTTTGCGGTGCCGAGGCCGAAGTACAAACTGCCGTCCGGTCCCATGGCCAGACCAGTGGCATCCACATTCTGCGCAATCTCCTGCCACCCGGTGGCCACCACCCGCTCTGAGTCCGCGATGTCGTCGCCGTCAGTATCGGTGATGAGTGTGACTTTGCCTTTCGATGCCACAAAGGCTCCTCGACCATAAGAATACCCGGGAGGTGTCAATAAAAGTCCTATGGGACCTCTCAGGCTTCCCGTGTTCTTGTAGAACACCCTGGAAGAGTCTTCGATACCGTCTGAGTTGGTATCGCGAAGGTGGTGCAGGTCGCCGTTGTAGCCCAGCGTCACCAGCACTCCATCTTCGCGGTAACGCACGTTGTTCACATTGGTCAATTGAACAGGAAGTTCTGTGACATCAAACCCCGGCACCAGCATCTGAATTGGTGGTGGGTTCACAGCCGGAACCAGTGGAACTCCGACCGTTGCGTTGGTGGGCAGAGTTCCGGGCAAGTCCGCTGCCAGCTTCGCATATTTCTGCCGCAGTGAGTTTCTCAGTTGTTCCGCTTCACTCTCCGACACGACGCGGTCAAAGACAAGCAGTTCTGCCAGATCTCCCTGAAAGGGCCCGCGGACCTGCTGAGCTCCCGGGCCGTTGGTGTAGTACCTGGCTCCCAGTGTCAACTGTTCAAGTGCTAACTCGGCTGATTCCCAGGATCGTTCTCCTTCGAGGCGACCGTCCATACGAAACTGAATCCGGCGGGCAGCAGCATCGGCAACCATTTCCAGCACATGCACCGTTCCAAATGGTGCGGAGGTCGTCAACAGATCGTTGGCGCCGCCAAACCCGCGGCCTTCCACGTTGATCTGATCGAGGGCTCGTCCCGGACCGGGACCCAGATCCAGAGTGAATCCGGATTCGTAGTCTCGCCGTTCCGGAGCATTGGCCGCAAACAGGCCCCGAAAGTCACCGGCATTGGAATGCGGGGCTGCCACCAGAAACACAGAAACCGATGACGCACGCAGCCCTGTGTTTTCCAGACGAAGATAGTCATTCTCACCGTCAAATCGCAGGAACCAGGTGTCGGCCTGCTGCAATGCGCGGGGCTGACGCTGGGCATCCGGCTGCACAAAATCTGCCGTGCCGCCAGTCAGATTTTTGAGCTGTGCCTGCAGATCCCCCGGTTTTCGTCCGTTCACCGGGGCGTTGGCGTCCAGCCAGATGCGCAGTCCCGCGGGCAACGGAGTGGCTGTGTCGGGTGACTGCGCAAGGCACACCGGCCCCCCGAGACCAATCCACGCTGCAACTGTGATCAAAGACCACACGACCAGTTTCATGCTCAACATTTGCACAGGAGCCTGACTTTCCGGAAAGTTGCCAGTCGACCGC
>CAIYBH010000377.1 GCA_903924405.1 uncultured Planctomycetaceae bacterium
ATGCGAACAGGAAAAAGAACGAAAAACTCACGCAACAGCTGCTGCAACAGAGTCAACTTGCGGCGCCATGGCAAAAACTGAATGAATTGGTCGGATCCAGCGACGGCACAAAATTCAGCAGAATCGCACAAACGATCACTCTTGATCTGCTGCTGAAGGATGCCAACTATCAACTGAGTCAGCTGGCACCGCGATATCGCCTTGAGCGGCTGGTGGATTCGTTGAATCTGGTGATTATCGATCGGGAGATGGGCGACGAACGGCGTTCTGTGCATTCGCTGTCCGGAGGCGAATCCTTTCTTGTTTCACTGGCCCTGGCACTAGGACTTGCTGCACTCACCTCCAATCGAATGCGGATTGAATCACTGTTTATCGATGAAGGGTTTGGCAGCCTCGATGAGGACACTCTGTCCCTGGCGATGAATGCCCTGATGCAGCTTGAAGCTCAGGGACGAAAAGTCGGCATCATCACGCATGTGACTCAGATGAAGGATGTCATCCCTGTCCAGATTCAGGTCCGACGGACCAAAGGCGGAGCATCGGCCATACAGATCCCGGGCACCTGAAATCAACATCTGCTCAGGAGCACGGAACTGCGACGTCCTGTGAGCCGCAAGACGCGAACCGCGCGCAGGCGATTCGTGCGGCCGGCGATTCGTGGGGGAGGGCGATTCGTGCGGGAGGGCGAAGTTCCACCTGAGCCGAAAACGAGACCTGCCGCCTGGGATGGCGACACGGCGGCACGCTGGGAGTTCCGGGGCGTATTCATCTGGATGGAACACAACGATTGAAGTGTCCCGTTCGACAGTGAAAACGCTGGACGTTCGTTTCGACGGAGCGAAACGCGACGCTCTCCGGGCTGAACACCGATTCGCCAACCCGGTACAGTGCTCCAACCGGACAACACGTTGCCATGCTGTGGGCTGTGTGCTTTGGGGGGCCTTAGCCGATGCCCAATTCACGTTCAATTCGATCCAGTTTCTGCCGGATGGAATCCACGGCATTCTGCAGCATATCCGACTGCTTTTGCAGGGCGGCAAACTGAGTTTGCAGTTCGAGCAGGACCGAATCGGACTGTGCGACTGGTGCCACGGACATCGGCCGCGATTCCGCCCGCCCGTGATCGGCCGCGGGTTCTTCGTCGCTGCCGGACAGTGCCTTCAGCTGCATATTTTCCTTCTGCAGATAGAAGGTGTGGTCAACTTCGACACCGCGGCGTTCGAGACTGCCATTTGCCTGAACGAAGCCCTTCTCGACCAGGCCCTGCAGTTCGGACTTGAGCTGTTCCTGGCTTTCGATGCGGATCATGCGACTGGCGCGCGTTCGAAGTTCACCGGGCTGTTGCCGTCCACGCAGCAGCAGTTCGCAGATGATGGCGTACTGAGCCTCACTGAAATCGAACTTATGTCGCATGTAGTGGCGGTACCGGGTTGTTCGGCCGCCATCTGTGAAGACTTCCGCAACCAGTCCCAGTTGTCGCAGCTGTTCCAGAGCATCCGCAGCTTCGGCCTCGGAATACTCAGTCACTGGATCGCGATTACTTTTCTGATTGCTACCGGCAACGACACCTTTCAGTGTCATGGGGTACTGATCAGGAGTTGTAAAACCCTTTTCCATCAGGGTCCCGAGAACACGTCGCTGAAGTCGGGTCAGCTGTCGAATCGTATTCTTTTCCTCGTCTGCCATTCCACACATCCATTTGCTGCAGGGTCCCGGACCACTTGTTGTCGACCCGCGGATTTTCCACGTTCGGTCCCGGATCAGATAGTCTGACAGCAAACACCCCCCAGTCTCAAGTGAGACTCGCTGAAAACTGCACAATCCGCCCGGAGGCCACACACACTGTCAGCGAAAACGTCTCAGCGTCGGGTTCCACAATTCCAAGACGCTGCGGCGGAATCACAAACCGCTGACAGCCTGTCGCCATCGGCAGCAACGCACAAACGCACGCCGGCCAACACAAGCCCCCCTCCGCCACCGCTCAAGAGTCCCCTCCGTCCCCTCCGTCCCATCCGTCCTATTTGTCCCCTTGATTCCATTGGTCTCATGCAGCCTTTGAGTAACGTCCACACACCTCAGGCGATATGATGCCCAGGTGCATTGGCCCTGCCCTGCCCCGCAATTTCATGACCGCTGGTCTTCGGTGAACCTGTTTATGTCCACATCCCTCCCCTCTGCTCCCGCGCCGATTGTGCCGCGTTCTTTCGTGGAAACTCTGTTGATTCTGGTCGCAACCACACTTGTGGCCGTGGCCGTGCTGCAGGCCGAGCCCCTGCAGAGCGCGAATGATCGTTCCCGCTGGGCCACAGTCTGGTCCCTCGTTGAACGTGGCACATGGCAGATTGACGAAATCGATGCGTGGCCTCGCTGGTCGACGATTGACAAAGTTCGTTCCCGCACGTCCCCGGAAGAACCCTGGCACTTCTATTCGTCCAAGCCCCCGTTCCTGTCCACCATCGTTGCCGGACTCTACGCAGTCGTTCGCAGCCTGACAGGCTATGGACTGTTTAACCACACCGCCCTCGTCACTCATCTGCTGCTACTGATCGTCAACGTGGTGCCATTCTGCCTGACTCTGTTCTGCCTGCAACGAACGCTGCAGCAACTGGGGACGGCACTGACAACTCGCACCTTCGTCCTGCTCACCGCCGGGTTCGGCTCACTGCTTAACCCCTACCTCACGACACTCAACAATCATACGCCAGCCGTGGCGTGTGCGATGTTGACGATTTCCGCGGCCCTTCGTCTGTCTCTGCAGCCTCGTCGTCGTGAATTCGTGGCACTTGGATTCTTTGCTGCCATGACCTCGTGCTTCGAATTGCCCGCAGCTCAACTGGGAATTGCGGCTCTGGCGATTGCAGCGGGTGTGTCCCTCAGGCAGACGCTGCGCTGGTTCGTTCCGGCTGCCATCATTCCCCTGCTGTTTTTCTTCGCCACAAACTGGTCGGCAACAGGTGGTCTGAAGCCCTTTTATGCCACCTATGGAACCGAGACGTATGTGTACGTACACCGGGGCATCCCCAGCTACTGGTCAAACCCTCAGGATCTTGATGCCAACACCGAATCGCCGCTGGTGTATCTGTTTCACTGCACACTGGGCCACCATGGTCTGCTTTCGCTGACGCCTGTGCTGCTGCTTTCGCTGGCTGGTCCTTTCTTAGTGAAGAGATTTCGCAGTCAGGCCCGCAGCCCGCTGGACACTGGAGCTCAGCCGGACCAGCCGGACTCACTGCTTTCCGCGCGCCAGGGCGTCTGTCGGCTGATCATCCTGGGTGCCGGTATGACGCTGATCACGCTGGGCTTTTATCTGTCGCGCACCGAAAACTACAACTACGGAGGCAACTCCTTTGGCCTGCGATGGATGCTCTGGCTGACTCCTTTCTGGTGGCTGGCCATGGTGCCGCTCCTGGAAGTCTCCGGCAGGCGCATGCTGACATTCGCCGCAGCGCTGCTGCTGCTCTCCAGCGGTACGGTCACGTGGTCGCTGAATCGCCCATGGAAACCGTCGTGGGTCTACGAACGCATGGAAGCCGCCGGCTGGATTCAATATCGGACCCCACGCCCACCATTTGATCCCCCGCGATTCTCGGTCCTGCTGCAACAACCTGGTATGACCGCAAGCGATACTTTTGTGAATAGCCGAGGGGACCGGGTGACCCTGAAGGCCGTCACAACATCCGGCAGCAATTCAACGACCATGACGGTCCCGATGGCCATTCTGGATGGAGTTCAGATCCTGCCCGGCGAATTCGGTGCCGATAGTCTTTCCCTGCCGACTCCCGGACTTCCTCCTGCGTCCCGCCTGAACATCGAACGCGCCACGGATCAGGAACGCATCACCTACCGACTGCAGCAGATCTTCGGAACGCTGCGTTCCGGTCGACCGTTCCTGTCCGGCGGGACCACATGGATTCCCTCCGTCAGGCAACCTGACACTGCGTTGAAGGTGGAACGCGGGGCCATTCGCGTTGCTTTCGACGTCCCCGGATTCGGGCCATGCATCGAACGCGTGGACGTGCTGTTCTGTGACCAGCGACCGTTGGGAGTTCTGCAATGGAAGGTGACTCTGACAGACGCTGATACCGGAGACACGCTGCGTGCGGAAACATGGATGTGCAGCGATTACTGACTGCCCACTCTCCACTGCCCACTGCTGAACGATTTACATCGCCGCCTGAAGCTGCCACTGCCGGATCGCATCGATCGGCCACGTCAGCATCAGAATGTTCAGCAGCAGACAGTCACGAATGGTGAGAAC
>CAIYBH010000378.1 GCA_903924405.1 uncultured Planctomycetaceae bacterium
ACGGTGTGATCAAGGAGGATCGGCTGGGGCTGGATGTGATTGTGATCCAGGCAAAAAAATGGACGAATGGGAGTGTGGGACGTCCGGATGTTCAGGCGTTTGTGGGAAGCATGGAGGGGTTTCGCGCATCCAAGGGCGTCTTTATTACAACCAGTACATTTTCCGGACCGGCAGTTGAATACATCCAGCAGATTCAGCGCAAGATAGCGCTGATTGACGGGCGTTTGCTGGCAAACTTAATGATCGAGCACGGTGTGGGGGTGACGACCTATCGCACAATCCAGCTGAAACGTCTTGACATGGACTATTTTCAGGAGTGATCATGGCGAAGAATTCGAGGTCATGAGGACGCATCGGGCGACCTGAACCGAACGCAACAGGCGCGGGCGGGAGTGTGTCCTTCCAGACCTGTGGATCAGCTGGCAGGATTGCTTGCGGACACTCTGCTGCGATGACGCCCGGTTGCGATGACGCCCGGCGGTGAGCGATACCATTCCTGCAGGCCGCATGAGCAGTCATCACCCATCGCGATTTTCAGACACTCCCGCAGCGAGCAGGCCGTGATGAATGAAGGTGTTGGCCTGTTGGGACTGATCGAGGAGCTTGATCTTCCGCAGAGTGTTTTTGATTCTTTCAGGCATCTGCTGTTCTGACTGGCGGACGTACATCGATGCCAGCACAGACGAACGAATAATCGTGAGCGTACACCACAACCCTGGTTGATGATGGTCGTACCATAGCAGCTTTCCAACCCGTGCCCGGTACCGGGCACGGCATCTTTCGGTTCCTGGATTTGCTCAGTTTTTTCCCTGGGTGAGTTCCGCGTTTTCGTCATCGCTCGCCCTCCTCATGAACTCTACTCGATCACCCTTTTCAAGCGTCCACTTGTTGGAGGAATTCCAGGTGCGGGTGGGCTTTGAGCTGGGGGCTGGTTGCGAACGCGTCCTGCAAAGTGTGTGTCGATTGCTTCCGGGGGCAGCCTCTTAATTGCGTGCTGTGGATAGCGGAGATGATTTTCGCAGGGCGGAAGGTCGGGTCTGGCCTGCCGCTGACGTTTTCGAGGTTGGGGTGGGTGATTTCTGCGGATTATCTTGTTCCAGGTGTCCGGACGCGATAAGATCGACCCTCTCCATTTTGCGCAGACTTCGGTCTGTTCCCGCCGGTTTCTGACTGATGTGCGTTCCTCGATTGTCATACATGGTCGCTGACAATCGCCGGCAATGCATCAGCCCTGGACATTGACCATGCGTCTCATCCTGACTTCAGTTCGCTCACGATCACTGCTGCTGCGGATGGTATCACGATGGGCGGCGTCAGGATGGGCGGCGTGTCCTGGTGCGGTGCTGCTGCTGACCATGCTGGCGTCGGCGTCGGCGGATGAGGTCTTTCAGCGGGAGATTCTTCCGCTACTGACGTCGCACTGCGTCAGTTGTCATGGTCCTGAAAAGCAGCAGTCCGGGATTCGTCTGGATACCTTGTCGACGGATCTGATCAATGACCGGGCGGCGGCTGAGGATTGGCAGGAGGTCCTGAATGTGCTGAATTCGGGCGAGATGCCGCCCGAGGATCAGCTGCCGCTGACGGCCGAGCAGCATCGAGTGCTGACGGCGTGGGTGGGGGACCGGATTCGTCAGGCGGTGGAGGCGGGGCGCGAGACGACCGGGCGCGTTGTGCTGCGACGTCTGACACGCCTGGAATATCAGAACACGATGTCCGAGCTGCTTGGGCTGGACATGGATTACACCCGCGACCTGCCTCCGGACAGCGTTTCGGAAGATGGGTTTGTCAATGACGGGCGGGCTTTGCGCATGTCGGCCATGCAGCTGGAGTATTATCTGGACAGTGCGCGTCGTGCACTGGAACGGGTGATTGTGACGGGGCCGGCCCCTGAGGTGTTTCATCATGAGTTCACGGAAAGTCGCATCGACAACTGGCTCGGCAATGCTCAGCGAAGCATGCGTCTGGGGCGTCAGCAGGAATTTCTGAGCAGGATGACGGACCGTTACCCGGAGACGGGTGAGTTTCTGGTGCGGGTGCGTTTGGCCGCCGAATTGAAGTCTGGTGCCGGATTTCCGCTGCTGGAAGTTTCTGTCGGATATCAGCCGGACACCGAGATTCTGATGCGTGACTTCGAGCTGGTTGAGATCACGACGGCGGAGGAGCAGACACTGGAGTTTCGTGGCCGCATTGAAAACTTTCCGTTGCCGGTGCGTGGTCAGGGGAAGTTTCCCGGTCTGGTTGTTCGGGTGCGGAATGTTTACACGGATGGTTCACCGTTGCCCCCGGAAGCAACGCCTCAGCAGCGGGATTATCCGGATGAGCCGCACCTGCCCACGGTGACTCTGAAATCCGTTGAGTTTCATGGACCGGTGTTTGATCAGTGGCCACCTGCGCTGCATCGGCGGATTCTGTTTGAATCGGAGCAGCGGGCGCAGGACGAGACGGGATACGTGACCGAAGTTCTGCGTCGGTTCATGACGCGGGCGTTTCGTCGTCCGGTGTCGGACGATGAAGTGGCGCGCCTGGTGGAATTCCACAATTCGATTCGCCCGGACTTTCCGACGCTCGAAGAGACTCTGCGCGAGTCCCTGGCGATGGTGCTGATTCAGCCGGATTTTCTGTATCATCTTGAGCCGGCCGGGGGCACGAAGCGCCCGGTGGGCCACTTTGAACTGGCATCGCGACTTTCCTATTTCCTGTGGAGCACGATGCCTGATCAGCCATTGCTGGATCTGGCCGGGCGGGGTGTGCTGACGGATCCTGCGGTGTTGTCAGCCGAAGTGGAGCGAATGTCCGATGATCCGCGATTTCAGGTGTTTGTGCGTCAGTTTACCGAGCAGTGGCTGCACCTGAACTATCTGGACCGGGTGGCCGTGGATCGTGAGTACTATCCCGGGTTTGATGACGCGTTGAAGGTGCAGATGCGTGGGGAGACGGAGGCTTTTTTTGCGGAGCTGATTCGCAGTGACCTGAGTGCTCTGAATCTGCTGTCGTCTGCGTTTGTGATGCTGAACGAGCCTCTGGCCCGGCATTATGGAATTCCGGGTGTGACGGGCCGAAGTTTTCGGCGTGTGGAGTTACCCGCTGAGGCTCACCGGGGCGGGTTGCTGAGCCAGGCCAGTATCCTGCTGAGTAACTCCACAGGTGCCGATTCGCATGTGGTGCGTCGAGCCGTCTGGATTCGGGATCGTCTGTTGAATGATCCGCCGTCACCACCGCCACCGGACACACCACCGCTGGATCCTGCAAATCCGGACTTTGCGCGTCTGTCGGTGCGTGAGCAGCTGGAGATTCATCGGCAGCGTGAGGCGTGTGCCAGTTGTCATCGCGGGATTGATCCGTGGGGCATTGCGCTGGAGAATTATGATGCGGTGGGGCACTGGAGAAGTGAGATTCGGCGTAAAGTGGGTGGTGCCTTCACGACGATTCCGGTGAAAGCTGCGGACACGCTGCCGGGCGATCATCCGATCGACGGGGCAGAATCATTGAAGGCGTGGCTGGTGACGAATCGAAGTGCTGAGTTTGCGCGGTCACTTGTGGTCCGTTTGGCCACGTATGCCGTGGGACGCAGGCTGGAGCTGACGGACCAGGCGGAGATTGACCGGTTGACGCAGGAGTTTGTGGCGGATGGATATCGGATCCGCGGGTTGCTGCGTCGGCTGGTGACCAGTGAGTTGTTTCTGACGAAATAGTGGTGGACGGGATTGTCCTGTGAATGCAGGAGTGATCGGCAGTGATTTTTTGTGAAAGCAGCACAGTATGAGAGCGCTGGACCGACGTCGATTTCTGCAGGGGACGGGAGTTTCGCTGGGGCTGCCGTGGCTGGAATGCATGGGCGCGGGGCCGGGCCCATCGACTCAGGCGAAGCGTCTGTGTGCGATGTACTTCGGGTTTGGAGTCGGGTTGCCTGCAGCGGACAGTCCGGAGGGAATGTGGCACTGGTTTCCGCGTGGTGAGGGGCGGGACTTTGTGTTTACGGACGTGTTAAAGCCGCTGGAGCCGTATCGGGAGAACGTGACTGTCCTTGGTGGGCTGTCGCATCCCAACGGACGACGGATGGGTGGCCACGATACGGCAGACACCTTTCTGACGGCTTCGTATCTGAACAACCGACTGCTGCAGAATACGGTGTCGATTGATCAGGTGGCTGCGCGGGCGTTTCAGGACACCACGCGATTTTCATCACTGGTGCTGTCGACGGATGGTGGGGTCGGAGAACCGACGCGGTCCAGCACCCTGTCGTACGATGACAAAGGGCGTCCGGTTCCGGCGCTGCATCAGCCGCAGCAGATCTTTGATCGCTTTTTTGGTGCCGGGGACGCGGATCTGGTGGCCAGCCAGCGACGCATGAAAAGCACCTCCGGCATGCTGGATCGGGTGCTGGAAGATTCTCGCAGTCTGCGGGGGCGACTGGGGGCGGAAGACCGTGAGAAGCTGGACGAGTATCTGGAATCTGTGCGGCAGATCGAAGAGCGAGTGCAGCGGTCACAGCGGTGGATTGATATTCCGCGACCGGAATTGACGGATGAGGATCGCAGGCTGTTGAAGCTGGATGCTGATGATGAAGCGCCGAAAGAGTTCATTCGGACCATGTATGATCTGATCTATCTGGCCTTCCGGACGGATTCCACACGGGTGGCCACGTATCAGATCACGAATATGGCGGATTGTTCGTCGAAAGCCGCCCGGTTTCCGCAGCTGGTGGGCTTCAAGAACACGCTGCATTCACTGGCTCATGACTGGAACAAGCCGGGTGGTGCAGAGGAGCTGGGACGCTGGGATCAATTCATGGCTCAGCAACTGGCCTATTTCCTTGATCGCCTCGCCGGGGCTCAGGAAGGTCAGGGATCCGTGCTGGACAACACGATTGTGTTGTATGGCAGCAGCAACAGCAATACGCATGAGAATCAGAACTATCCGCTGGTGCTGGCGGGGGGCCGTGGGCTGGGTTTCCAGCATGGCCGATTTCTGAAATTTCCGGAGCACGTGCCGTTGTCGAATTTGTTTGTCACGATGCTGAACCGTGTGGGAGTTCTGACGGAGTCGTTTGTGGACAGCACGGGAGAGTTGAGCGAGGTGACTGTCTGATTTCAATGGGGGGAAGGTGTTTTTTGTGGGCGGGTGTTTTTTGCGGGAGGGCGAAGTTCCATCTGAGCCGCGAACCTGGGTGTGACTGCTGGGCCTTGGGTTTAGAACCACGGAAAGACACGGAAAAACACGGAAAAATACGGAAGGCCTTGTCGTGGGGGGAGGGCGAAGTTCCACCTGAGCCGCAAACCTGGATGCGACTGCTGGGCTTTGGGTTTTAGAACCACGGATGAACACAGATCAACACAGATGGATTTGGGTAGATGATTCTCTGGCGGGTGTCTTTGTGAGCGGCGACGCGTTAGCGGCCGGTTGCGATTTGACGATTGCGTTGGTGCGCTTGAATTTGGGAACCACGGAAGGACACGGAAAGACACGGAAGGGTTTGTTGTCGGGGAGGGCGAAGTTCCACCTGAGCCGATGAGGTTGTTGCGCTGCGGGAGGGCGAAGTTCCATCTGAGCCGCAAGCCTGGGTGCGCCTGATGCGCTTTGGTTTTAACCACGGATGGACACAGATAAACACAGATGGATTCTGGGGGGCGGGCTCAATTTCACCTGAACCGCAAGAATCAACGTTCCTCGCCCCACCGCCTTGTGGTTCAATCGCGAAGCGATGGCGGCGTTGAGTTGTTGGCGGACACCAATGGACTCGTGCGGTGAAGGGATGCGAGTACGAGTACGAGTTGGGGGGACACAAGGGAGGTTTGCGGCTTGGCAGGAGCCGCGCCCTCCCGGTTGGGGGGTTGCGGCTTGGCAGGTGCGTTCGCGATCCCGGTTGGGAGGGGGGGGCGGCGTCGCGGGAGTTGCTGATCAGTTACAACATGATCTGATGGATGGGTTCGATCGGTTCCACGCCGACCAGTTTCTGGTCCAGGCCCGAGTGGAAGTAGGCGAGTCGATTGGGGTCGATGCCCAGCTGATGCAGGACCGTGGCGTGCAGTCGTTTGACGTGGAAGGGATCGTCGACGGCGGCTGAGCCCAGTTCGTCGGTGGTGCCCACGCTGCTGCCGCCCCGGATGCCGCCGCCAGCCATCCACATGGTGAAGCCATAGGAGTTGTGATCGCGTCCCGTGCCTTCTGCATACTCAGCCGTCGGCTGCCGTCCGAATTCTCCGCCCCATACCACCAGAGTCTCGTCGAGGAGATTGCGCTGCTTCAGATCCTTCAGCAGGGCTGCGATGGGCTGGTCGGTGTTGAAGGCATGGTAGTCATGGTTTTTCTTCAGGTCCGAGTGCGCGTCCCAGTTGTCGTCGTTGTGGGCGCCACCAGAGTAGACCTGAATGAAACGGACTCCGCGTTCCACCAATCGACGGGCCAGCAGACATTTGGTGCCGAAGTCCCGCGTTCGGTCGTTTTCCAGGCCGTACTGCTGCTGGGTTTCCTGAGTCTCGCCGGAAATGTCGACCGCTTCCGGGGCGTGTTCCTGCATCTTGTAGGCCAGTTCATAGCTGGCAATCCGCGACGTCAGTTCGGAGCGTCCGCCACGCTGTTCGGCGTGAATCTGATTCTGTTCCTTCAGGGCATCCAGCAGGTCACGCTGCAGTTCGCGGGAAACCCCTTCGCGGGCTTTCAGGTCCAGAATCGGTGTGCCGCCGGTGCGGAAAATTGTGCCGGCGTAACTGGCTGGCATGTAGCCGCTGGACCAGTTGCGGGCGCCCGAAATCGGTCCCCCGGTCGGGTCAAGCATCACCACAAATCCCGGCAGGTTTTCGTTGACACTGCCAAGACCGTAGTTCACCCACGAACCAAGGCAGGGATGACCACTCTGAACTCGGCCGGAATTCATCATCAGCATGGCCGAACCATGAATCGGTGAATCCGCCGTCATGGAGTGAATGAAGGCCATGTCGTCGACACAGGTGGCGAGGTTGGGAAACAGATCGCTGACCCACTTGCCGGATTGACCGTACTGTTTGAAGTCCCAGCGAGGTTCCACGATGCGTCCGGTGTTGCGGTGTCCGCCGCGTCCGAAGGTTTTCACCTGAATCGTCTGATTGTCGCGGCCTTTCATCGTGGGTTTGTAGTCAAACGTATCGATGTGACTGGGGCCGCCGTACATAAACAGAAAGATGACGCTTTTGGCTTTGGCCGGAAAATGCGGCTGCGGCAGTCGAGCCTGTTCGGCACCCCGCAGCTGTTTGTTGAAGAAGCCATCCTGCGACAGCAGACCGGTCAGTGCCACGCCGCCAAATCCCGCGCCGGTCTGCCACAGCATTTCCCGTCGCGTTCGTCCGCAGAAGTTGTTGCTCATGTTCATGCCCACTGTTGAAAAGGGTGTCGTAATCTATGGTGTGGGTACTGGTGGCCGAAGTTTGCTGAGCTGCTCAGCGGATCGGCGTGGTCAGTACCGGGCGTGGTCAGATTGCAAATCCTCGTGTCTGACAGCTGGCCGTTGGCATTGCTGGCAACAGCCATGTCAGCAACGGTCAGTCGACATACAGAAACTCATTCAGATTCAGAACAAACAAACAGTACCATGTCAGAGCCTGGCGATCGGTCATCTGATGCCGGTCTTTCAATCGCTGCAGCAGAGCCTGCCCACGCTCAATCTCGTCCTGAGTGGCGTTTCGGGACATCGCCAGTCGGATGGCCAGAGCAATCTGATCGGGGGCCTGAGTTCCTGCCTCCCGCAGCAGTCGCTCAGCGAAAATGTCGGCCTGCTGATTGAGAAAATCCCCATTCAGCATGCTCAGGGCCTGGCCGGGTTGAGTGGTGATGAAGCGTGCTTCGCAGGTGGTGTCCGTTTCGGGGAAGTCAAAACTGGACAGCATCGGAACCAGCAGTGACCGCTTCACGTGAATGTAGATACTGCGACGCGATTGTTCTTCCGGACTGGACTGTCCCCAGCCACTGCCCGGCACGGATTGCCCGGCCAGAACTTCTCTGGAGATCTGCGGGTAAATGCCCGGCCCGAACATTTTCGGATTCAGTTGTCCGTTCACGGCCAGTACGGTGTCGCGAATTTCCTCGGCACTCAAACGACGCAGATCAAAGCGACTGAACAGGTCATTGGTCGCATCGGCCTGCAGGGCCTGAGGTGTCGCGAGGGAAGACTGCTGCCAGGTGGCGGAGTTCAGAATCAGGCGATGCATGTCCTTGATCCGCCAGCCGCGAGCGACAAATTCGGATGCGAGCCAGTCCAGCAGTTCCGGGTGCGTCGGTGGATCTCCCAGTTGTCCGAAGTTGTTGGGGGTCCGCACAATGCCGCGTCCGAAATGATGCTGCCACAGACGATTCACAAAGACGCGACTGGTCATCCGGTTGTCCGGCGATGTCACCCAGTTGGCAAAGGCCATGCGACGTCCGGATGTGTTGGCAGCCGGGTTCGGTACGATTTCCGGCTTCTGTCCACCAAGAATGGACAGGAAGGCAGGTTCGGCTTTATCGGCTTCGGATTCCGGATTGCCGCGCGTCAGTATGAAGGTGTCGGGCGCCTGAGTCCCGTGTTCGCTGATGCACATTCCGTATTCGTCCCATGGACGACGGCGTTTGTTGTCTTCCAGTTCTTTACGGGTTTGTTTCCACGCCCGCACTTTGTCCTGGTCCAGCGTCTCGGCAAGTGCAGAATTCAGGACGTCATTCAGATTGCGACCGCTGCTGGCATCTTCAGCTGTCAGATTGCGACGGGCAAACCCCGGACCGCTCCAGTACAGCTGCAAGCCTTTACCAAACTGACCCTGGAAGTAGTCGACTCGGAGCGCATGACGCCCCTGAGTCAGCTTGAGTTTGGCACGCCGGGCTCCACCAAGGCCGTGAATCCCGTCGTAGCGGATCAGTTCCTTGCCATCG
Source organism: uncultured Planctomycetaceae bacterium (assembly GCA_903924405.1). Lineage (GTDB taxonomy): Bacteria > Planctomycetota > Planctomycetia > Planctomycetales > Planctomycetaceae > SXXK01. The sequence goes on from CAIYBH010000378.1 coordinate 8,878, forward strand.
ATGGACAGGGCAGAGCCATCATCCGAATCGAGGACGAATTCGTATTCCGCATCGGCCGGCACCAGCAGTGTCCCGGTGAACACAAAGCCGAAATTGTCCGGACGCGTCGCCGGTTGAATGGTGATCAGAGGCGGATCCAGCTTGTCGACCGTTTCCGGTTTCAGGCTGTCGAAATCCGGCAGCTGCTGAAACGTTTCGCGATAAAAACGGTACTCGAGATCATCCAGATCAAAGGTCTTTGTTCCCGTTGACGACTGCTCGGCCAGCTGCCGTGCCAGGTCCGTCTCGAGGGCTGTCAGCTGAGCCTGCAGGCGGTCCCCGGTTTCACGGATTTCCTGTTCTGCTGCCGCAAAGGCCTTACGGTCTTCTTCGGTGGCCATCAGCGCCCGTTCCACGTGGGGCCCGTAGCCGTTGGGTGTGATGTTGCGGAAGAAGGCGAGAGTGCTGTAGTAGTCTGCCGTCGGAATGGGATCAATTTTGTGGTCATGGCAGCGACAGCAGTTCAGAGTCAGTCCCAGCAGGCCCTGGCCGACGGTGGTGAGGATGTCGTCGTAGCCTTCGTACATCGCCAGCTTCCGATCCGCTGGCTCGTCGTCCCAGATGCCGAGTCGATAAAATCCGGTGGCGACCAGGGAATCCCGCGTGATCTGCGGGAGCTCATCGCCGGCCAGCTGTTCACGCAGAAACTGATCGTAGGGCTTATCGTCGTTGAAGGCTCGAATAACGTAATCCCGATATCGCCACGCATGCGGCTTGGCACCGTCTCGTTCAAAGCTGTTGGTTTCGGCAAATCGGACCACGTCCAGCCAGTGCCGCGCCCATCGCTCACCGTAGTGCGGTGATGCCAGCAGTGTCTCTACTTCCTGACGCCATGCGGTATCAAAATTCTGTTCCGCCCGCGTCAGAAAGTCGCTGACCTGCTGAGGCGTTGGTGGCAGGCCAATCAGATCAAAGTAAAGCCGCCGCACCAGTTCACCGGATGAGGCGCGAGTATTGTGGGTCAATCCGCGGGTGGCAAGTTTCTGAGCCACAAAGGCGTCGATGGGATTTGTTGATGTGAGCCCGGGGACGGCGGGAATTTCAGGGCGACTGACGGGTTCGAAGGACCAGTGCTGAGTCCATTCGGCACCCTGTGCGATCCACGTCTTCAGCAGTTGCTGTTCGTCCGCGGTGAGCCGAGCGCCTTCCGGAGGCATCTGGATGGCTTCTTCGGTGGAGGCAATGCGTTGCAGCATTTCGCTGTGATCGGCATCACCCGGAACAATTGCGCTGGCCCCCGACTCAAGTTTCGCCGTGGCCGTGTCCCTGGTGTGCAGCCGCAGTCCGCCTTCGGCCTTATCCGGACCGTGACAGGCAAAGCAGCGTCGTGCCAGCAGCGGCTTGATCTGTTGGGAGAAGCTGACTTCAGCCTGCTGTCCCCGAGCCAGGCCAGGGCCGATCAGCAGTATTCCGGGCAGCAGGATCCAGCGGAACAGGACGTTCATAGCAGAGCATTCCAGGCGGGAAGAATCGGCGGGTCGGTCAGCGGTGAAGGATCATCGCACGACACCCGAAACAGGCAAGCGACAGAGAACAATGTCAGTCGCGGGGCCCGGACAGGCTGTCCACGCTGACCGCCAATAGTATGACGGGTTGAGGGGCGTTCGTCATGCGGAAAATCGGCCGCTTCGACAGCAAATGTTCAATGTTGATTTTTCACAACGTGCCCGCAGACCGAAAAGTTCGTGCAAAAACCGATTTCCCGACCATGATCAATGCAGACTGATTTTTGAGAATTCGAGGCAGAAATGCCGGTTTTGCTCGCCCCCCGCGTCTGTCTGAGTCCTTTGTTCCCCGGCTTCAGGTTTCTGTGGTGGTCGGGTATCATGACGGAGTGGGCGGAGCAATTCTGGTGGTTCGTGATGTGGTTGGCTGAGGTGTCTGCCTGCGCTGGATCGGGGAGGAATAGAGTGATGAGTGCTCGTCGATGTGGTCAACCGGGTCTGCTGCCCCTGCGGTTAAGCGTCCTGCTGGTCGGCAGTTGTTGTGTCACGGCACCCAGCACCTTTGCGCAGACAGTTGCTCAGACTGTGGCTCAGGCAACTGCTCAAACAGTCCCGGCGACTCTGAATTTTAATCAGCATGTGCGGCCGATCCTGGCCAATCACTGCTGGAGCTGTCATGGTCGTGATGAAGCTGGACGGCAGGGCGGTTTGCGGCTGGATGTGCGCAGTGCGGCGTTGCTGGCGGGTGACAGTGGTCGAACGGCGATCGTCCCCGGTCAAACGCACGACAGTGAAGTGATCCGCCGGATTCATTCCCCGGATCCGCAGGAGGTCATGCCTCCTCCGGAAACGCAGCGCCCCCTCACCGCGACTCAGCAGCAGATCCTGGAGAAGTGGATTGAGCAGGGGGCGGAGTACGAGGAGCACTGGGCCTTTCTGCCACCGGTGCGACCGGCCGTTCCGACGATGGCTGACCAACAGTCGCCGCTGCATCCGATCGATGCGTTTGTGCTGCAGCGATTGCAGGCCGAACAGTTGACGATGTCACCACCCGTCGCCCCCGGTCTGTGGCTGCGCCGTGTGACTCTGGATCTGACGGGGTTGCCGCCGTCTCCTGAAGAGCAACTGGAGTTTGCGCAGGATGTTCAGAAGCGTTCAATGTCGGCCGCTCGTGAACGCGTTGTGGATCGTCTGCTTTCGTCGACTCGTTATGCCGAACGCATGGCCATGCACTGGCTGGATCTGGCACGTTATGCGGACACAAATGGCTATAACAATGACGAAGTCCGGACTATGTGGCCCTGGCGAGACTGGGTGATTCGCGCCTTTGCGACGGGCATGCCGTACGATCAGTTTCTGACCGAACAACTGGCCGGGGATCTGCTGCCCAACCCGACGCTCAGCCAGAAAGTGGCAACGGGCTTCAATCGAAATCACGTGCTGACCACAGAAGGCGGCATTATTGAAGAAGAGTATCACTGGGAATACGTGGCGGACCGGATTCATACGACGTCGACCGTCTTCATGGGCCTTTCCATGCAGTGTGCTCGTTGTCACGATCACAAGTACGATCCTCTGTCGCAGCGTGACTACTACCAGCTGGCGGCATTCTTCAACAACGTGCCGGACCGGATTGTTTCGTACAGTCAGGGGCGGATGGCGGAGCCCTTGTTGCCGGTACCGTCTGAGGCTCAGCAGGCCGAACTGGATCAGTTGGCACAGCGGCAGCAGCAACTGGAAACTCTGCTTGCGGAACGTGTGGGGCAGAGTGATGCGGACCGCGCCGCCTGGGAAGCCTCGCTGACCGACGCCGATTTTCAGCAGGCGGAATTGCCGGGCCTGGTGAATCACTTTGCACTGGATGAGTCGGACGGTGACTTTCATGACCAGCGACAGCCAGCGGTGACGGCCGTCCTGCATGGTCCTCGTGAAACAGTGGCCGGTCGGCATGCTGCCGGACTGAAGTTTGCGGGTGAGACGTGGCTGGCGGCCCAGGCGGTCGGGGATTTTGAAGCGGACGAGGCCTTTTCCACCGCGGCCTGGATTCAGCTGACAACGCGTCAGGCCGCCACGGTGCTCAGTCGTATGGATGAGTCCCGGGGATTTCGCGGTTATGACGTGATTCTGGAAGACGCCAAAGTGGCCGCTCACTTCATCAGTCACTGGCCGGATCAGGCGATCAAAGTGGTTTGTGAGCAGCCGTTGAGTCTGCAGGAATGGCATCATGTGGTGGTGACATGGGACGGTTCCCGCAAAGCGGCGGGCGTGCAGATTTTTGTGGACGGCCAGCGTCAGACGCTGAAGGTGACCACGGACAACCCGTTTGCGGGATCGTTGCGGACTGAACAGCCGTTTCACGTGGGCCGTCGGCAGCAGTCAGCACCGTTTTCCGGTGTGATTGACGACGTGCAGGTGTTCGATCGGGCGCTCAGCGAAGCGGACGTCAGGCAGCTGCATGCGGGGGGATTGAGTTCGGAGCTGAGAGCACTGGTGCGGATTCCGGCTGGTCAGCGTACGGAGTCTGAGATTCAGCAGTTGCGGGACTATTATGTCCGCGAGGTGGACGCCGTCAGTCGCCGGTACCGAACGGAACTGGCGGAGCTGCCCAAACGTCGGGAGGCGGTGGAAAAGGCCATTCCTGTGACCATGGTGATGCAGGAGCAGGCGGAGCGTCGGCCATCGTATCTGCTGAAGCGTGGGCAATACGATCAGCGTGGCGAGCAGGTGCGGGCAGGGATTCCTGCCGTGCTGGCGTCGTCAACGGCCGACTTGTCGCTGACAGGGCAGGGCGGTGCGTCGACCCCCGAGCTGACTCGACTGGATCTGGCGCGCTGGTTGACCAGTCCCGCAAATCCTCTGACGGCACGAGTGGCCGTGAATCGCTGGTGGGAACTGTTGTTCGGAATCGGGCTGGTGGAAACGTCGGAAGACTTCGGCATTCAGGGAGCGTTGCCAACACACCCGGAACTGCTGGACTGGCTGGCCTGTGAGCTGCGGGAATCCGGCTGGGACCAGCGTTCGCTGCTGAAGCAGATTGTGCTGTCGGAGACGTATGCTCAGTCTTCGACGCTCACACCCGCGCTGCAGGAACGTGATCCGCGTAACCAGTTGCTGGCCCGGGGTGCTCGTTATCGTCTGCCGGCAGAAACGCTTCGCGACTGTGCGCTGTCGGTCAGTGGGCTGCTGAAGGACCAGGTGGGTGGACCCAGTGTGCGTCCGTATCAGCCGGAAGGGCTGTGGGAAGATGTTTCGGTGGAACGTCGGGACAAGTATGTTCCTGATGCCGGTGATGGCCTGTATCGCCGCAGCATGTACACCTTCTGGAAACGCACGTGCCCGCCGCCGTCGATGACCACCTTTGACGCGCCGGATCGTGAAACCTGTGTGGTGCGACGCTCCCGCACCAACACGCCTCTGCAGGCACTGGTGCTGATGAACGATCCTGCATGGCTGGAAGCAGCTCGCAAGCTGGCTGAACGAGTCCTGCTGGCCGCGGAATCGGAGCCGGATCGATGGGATCTGGCGTTTCGGCTGGTGCTGAGTCGTCCGTCGGACGCGGCTGAGGTGGCTGTTTTGGTGCAGGTTCGTGAAGCGGCGAGGGAACACTTTCGGCAGCATCCGGGGGCGGCGAATGAACTGCTGAAGATTGGAAATTCGGCCGCTGCCGAATCGCTGCCGGCGGAAGAGCTGGCGGCGTGGAGTGCGGCGATGAGCGTGCTGCTGAATCTGGACGAAGCGTTATCGCGGCCGTGAGCGGGGGATAGTGAGTAGTGGGTAGTGAGGAGTGAGTAGGGGATAAGGGAAGACTGACAACTGACAACTGAAGGCTGAAGGCTGAAGGCTGACAGCTGATAGCTGACAGCGAATTAAGGGGGGGCGAGTTATGCAGCGTCGACAGCTGATGAAATCGGTCGTGGGTTCGGCGGCGGTGGGGGCGTTGTTGCAGCGTGACGGTTTGGCTGCCACGGGGCTGACCCATTTTGCTCCGCGTGCCAGGCGAGTGGTGTATCTGTTTCAGTCTGGCGGGCCATCGCATCTGGAGTTGCTGGATGAGAAGCCGCGGTTGCGGAGTCTGCATGGGACGGAGTTGCCGGCTTCGATCCGTCAGGGGCAGCGACTGACGGGGATGACATCCGGGCAGCAGAGTTTTCCGGTGATTGCGCCGCGTTTCGGTTTTCGCACCTGCGGGGAAAGCGGAATGCGGTTGAGCGAGTTGTTGCCGTACACGGGGGCGGTGGCGGATGAATTGTGTCTGATCCGTTCGCTGCACACGGAAGCGATTAACCATGATCCGGCGATCACCTTTATTCAGACGGGATCGCAGCAGCCTGGGCGACCGTCACTGGGAGCGTGGGCCAGTTATGGACTGGGCAGTGAAGCTGAGGACCTGCCGGCGTTTCTGGTGCTGATTTCGCATGGCAGTGGTCGGGATGCCAATCAGGGTTTGCTGGAACGGTTGTGGGGCAGTGGTTTTCTGCCGTCCAGTCATCAGGGGGTCAAGCTGCGCAGCAGTGGCGATCCGGTGTTGTATCTGAATGATCCGCCGGGAATTGACCGGGCATTGCGGCGGCGGATGCTGGATGGCTTGAAGGTATTGAATGAGCGTCAGTTGACGGCGTCCGGGGACCCCGAGATTGCGACTCGGATTGCCCAGTACGAAATGGCGTTTCGGATGCAGGCTTCGGTCCCGGACCTACTGGATTTGTCGCAGGAATCGGAGAGTACATTTGAGTTGTATGGGCCGGAATCGCGTAAACCCGGCACGTTTGCTGCCAACTGCCTGCTGACGCGACGACTGCTGGAGCAGGGCGTGCGATTTGTGCAGCTGTTTCATCGGGGTTGGGATCAGCACGGGGGATTGCCGACCAACATGCCGAAGCAGTGCATGGACATTGACCAGCCGCAGGCGGCGTTGATTCGGGACTTGAAGCAGCGGGGGCTGCTGGAAGATACGTTAATTATCTGGGGTGGTGAGTTCGGGCGGACGGTTTACGGACAGGGGGGGCTGCAGGCGGACTATGGCCGGGACCATCATGGCCGTTGTTTTTCGATGTGGCTGGCTGGCGGCGGCGTGCGGGGTGGAATGGTTTACGGCCAGACGGACGATTACGGGTACAACATTGTCAGCAACCCAGTGCACATTCATGACCTGAACGCCACGGTGCTGCATTGTCTGGGCATGGATCATCAGCGACTGACGTACCGTTATCAGGGCCGCGACTTCCGCCTGACGGACATTCACGGGAACGTGGTCGAGGAAGTCCTCGCTTAGCTCGCAGTGTCTGGTTGATGTCAGTGCCGGTTTTCAGCCTGCGCGTGCACAAAGAAAGGTGTGATCGGTGTCCATTCCTGATTTTCAGAGTCTGATGTTGCCGTTACTTCGTCTGCTTGCTGATGAACGGGAATGGGCCATGCGGGATCTGACGCGGGCTCTGGAGGATGAATTTGATCTGACGGAGGGTGAACGTCAGGAAATGTTGCCCAGTGGGAATACCCGTGTAATCGTGAATCGTGTCGCGTGGGCTAAGGCGTACCTGAAGATGGCGGGGTTGATTGCCCCTGTGCGGCGAGGCTATGCAAAGATCACGGGTGATGGCAAAGTATTGCTGGGGAGAAATCCTGCGAGTATCGACTTGAAACTTCTGGCGCAGTTTCCGGCCTATCAGGAATTCCAGAAACGGAAGAAATCGGAAACGGCTGCGGAATTGGTGGTCCCGGAGGAAGCTGCGACACCGCTGATCACTCCGGATGAGCAGATTGACGTGTCGCATACGGAATTGCATGAAGCGCTGGCGGCGGAGATTCTTGAGCAGGTCATCCTGTTCTCCGATTCCCGCTTTGAGCAGCTGGTGGTCGAATTGCTGGTCGCGATGGGTTATGGTGGTTCGATTGCAGACGCCGGGAAGGCTGTCGGAAGGCGAGGCGATGGCGGCATTGACGGTGTGATCAAGGAGGATCGGCTGGGGCTGGATGTGATTGTGATCCAGGCAAAAAAATGGACGAATGGGAGTGTGGGACGTCCGGATGTTCAGGCGTTTGTGGGAAGCATGGAGGGGGTGCGATCTGCACATCGCGCTGTGAGAGCAATGAAATCACGAGGTTTGTTCAAGGCTTAGGATACGGACGGCGGGAGCCGCTAATAACGAGTTTTTAAATGTGATTTGCCACGTTTGGCTCAAAAGTATGGACCGCAGA
>CAIYBH010000379.1 GCA_903924405.1 uncultured Planctomycetaceae bacterium
GCCCGTGGCAAGCCACGGGCTTTTGTGTTCATTTCCTGGTGCGTCCCCTCGCAGCGATTGCTTTCCGATATCAGAATCGAAGACCTGTTGTCGGATGAGCAGACAAGCAGATCAAGAGAGCAGGATTTGAAGAACGGAAACAAACCGCCCGGGCTCATCGGCGGCGTTTTCCTGTTGGTGTCATCGAAATCACGTCGCGGGGAATTGAAGAGACCTGAGCAAAATCCGGGATTCGGCGCTTGGTCTCTGTTGGCGTCGGCTCATGAGCGGCGACGAACTCCGAATGGCGTTGCTGGTCGGCGGTTTTTGCGCTGAAATCGTGTTGGGGGAGTGCTGGGCTGGATTGGCGAAACAATGTTCACATGGGAGATCAGGAGCGTTTCCTGATTGATGACAGCGAAGCGTCGGCCCAAAAGGCGAGCGGTGCGGCGTGAGCCCACCGAGACGAATACCTTTGAATTGCACATCCAGCGTTCGCCGATGTGCTGGAGAACGCTGGTCGCACGTTTCGGCGGAGCGAAACGCGACTATCTTCTGGTTGAACACCGTGTCGCCATCCCGGTGCTGGGCGGCGGACCGGGCGGTACTGAGTCGCCAGCGATTGTGTTTCTGGCCCGATGGATTGCAGCGCCGTCATGTTTTTGCGATTCTGCCATCCCACGAAGTTGCGTGGCGGAACGTCGCCGACTGGTCGTTGGTGGAATGGCGTGAATTGTGTCGCGCGGGACTGATGTGCGTACCGTGCGTGCGGGTATGGGGCAGGGGAATTCAATGAGTGGACGAACGCGGTTTGGACTGGTGTGCTGGGCGGTGTGGAGTTTGCTGGCAGGTTCCGGCGTGCTGCGGGCTCAGCAGGCCGAGACTGCGTCGGTTGCGGGGACGACGGACACCGTTTACGAGTTGCAGTCGCAGGCCGTGCAGGCGGGCCGAGCGGAGTTTGGGTACTGGGGGACGGATCCTGAGAAATACACCGGCTGGACCTCGCATTCAAACCGGCTGATACCGGTGTACACCTTTGGGACAAAGGGAGCCGGGCCTGGTGTGGATCTGGAATCCTGGTTTGGGGAGCGGAGTCCGTACCGTTCTGAGCAGGCGTTGAAGGAGATCTACGGCTATCTGCCCGAGCGGACCGTCAATCCTGAGGCGGTGTGGATGGATCAGACCAATATTTATGACATTCAGCAGGCGGCCGCGAAGTCCGGGAAGAAATTTATCTTTCTGGTGGTCTTCGACGGGATGGACTGGCAAACGACTCAGGCTGCTGCGATCTGGAATGAGGGCTCAGTCGGATATCAGGAAGGTCGCGGCCAGGGGACTCATTTTCAGAATTACACGGCGTCGGGCACCAGCCAGTTTGGCTACATGGTCACCAGTCCACACAACGAAGGGACGGATGTGGATGTGGATGCGCAGACTGTGACGAATCCTGGCGGTACGATGCTGGGCGGCTATGATGCAGGCGCGGCCGGGCGAACTCCCTGGGAAACACCGGCAGATCCCGGATATCTGATCAGTAAGGGGGCTGAGAGCAGTCCGAGGCACGCGTATACGGATTCTTCCTCGTCCGCGACCAGCATGACGGCGGGCATCAAGACATTCAACGGAGCCATCAACGTGGAAGCCACGGGGGCACCGGTAGCAACGGTCGCTCATGATCTGCAGAAGCAGGGCTGGCGCGTGGGGGCGGTTTCTTCGGTACCAATCAGTCACGCGACACCGGCTTCTGCGTACGCGCACAACGTTTCACGTGACGACTATCAGGATTTGACGCGGGACATGCTGGGCCTTGCATCTGTGCAGCATCCCGCTCAGCCGTTGCCCGGGATGGACGTGGTAATTGGTGGTGGTTACGGGGCAAACGCGAAGGCTGCGGACGGAGTGAAGCGACAGGGGATGAATTTTGTGGAAGGCCACATTTATCTCAGCGACGAAGATCTGAAGAACTGTGACGTGCGGAATGGTGGCAGATACGTGACGGCTGTTCGTACCGCGGGTGTGGCGGGCGGTCAGGCGTTGGCGTTGGCGGCGGCGCAGGCAGCGGCACAGAATCAGCGGTTGCTTGGGTTCTATGGGAACGGCGCCGCTGGTGGACATCTGCCCTTTGTGACAGCCGATGGGGACAGCCATCCGGCCCCGGGGGGCTCGAAGAAATCCGAGACCTACACTCCTGCAGATTTGCTGGAGAATCCGACCTTAGCCGAGATGACGGCGGCGGCGGTGCAGGTTCTGGGACGGGACAAGACACCATTCTGGTTAATGGTAGAACCCGGCGATGTGGATTGGGCAAACCACGACAATAACCTGGACAACTCGATCGGCGCCGTGAACAGTGGCGACGCGGCTGTGAAGGTGATTACCACCTGGGTTGAGCAGCACAGCAACTGGCAGGAATCGTTGTTGATTGTCACGGCGGACCACGGGCACATGCTGAATGTGGTCAAGCCGGAGATGATTGCGGAAGCGGCCCGACGGGCACGTGCCGCGGCAGCACGGTGAAGACCTGAGTGTTTCCCTGCGGGTGGGCTGGTTGTGAGAATTCTGCGGGACATCGCAGTCGTGAACCTGAGCGAGGGTCCTGCGAATTCGGCGCTGAATTCCGGTTGCCAGCGTGGGTGTGCTGTATCCGCGAGGTCGATGGGGAGTGGGTGTATGAAGGCGATCTGGACGGTCGTGGGTTTCATTATGGCTTCGTTCGTCGGGCAGCAATTCAGCCAGGCTGAAGACAAGCCAGGGCTGCATAATGTCCGGCGCGTCACGGATTCGATTCTGGTGGGTAGTGAGCCAGGGGGTGAAGAGGCCTTCCGAAGTTTGCAGTCGCTGGGAGTGCAGGTGATTCTGAGTGTGGATGGGGCGGCTCCGAATCTGGAGCTCGCGCGGAAATACGGGATGCGTTACATTCACATTCCGATTGGCTATGACGGGATTGATCAGCAGTCGGCGCTGGCGATGACGCGAGTTGCGCGGGACATCCGGGGGCCGTTGTACGTGCATTGTCATCATGGTCGGCATCGGGGACCAGCGGCGGTGGCCGTGGTGTGTCTGGCGGCGGGAGTGATGAATCATGAGCAGACCGAGGCGTTGATGAAAACAGCCGGCACCAGCCGCGACTATGTGGGGTTGTGGCGGGACGTTGCTGCGTTTCGGGTACCGGGGCCAGAGGTGAAGTTGCCGGAGCTGCAGGAGGTGGCAAGGGTGGATTCGGTAGCAGTTGCCATGGCGAAACTGGATCGACACTTTGAGCAGGTGAAGTTGGTGTCGAAAGCCGGGTGGAAAGTTCCGGCAGAGCACCCCGATCTGATTCCGGTCACCGAAGCGCTGCTGGTGGAAGATGGGTTGCGCGAAACAGCCAGACAACTGGATTCCAGGCAGGCTGACGCTTACGGCGGGCTGCTGCAGGAATCTGTGGTTCAGGCGGGTGAGTTGACAAAAGCTGTGCGGCTCGGTCAATGGGACGACGCGGGGGCCGCGTTGATGCGACTGGAGAAAAGCTGTGCGAAATGTCACGCCGATTTTCGCAATTAAGATGGCTTGAGTCGGAGCGGATTTGTCGGCGAGGTACGAACTGCGTTGCGACGCGTGCAGAGTGTGGGAATTGGTGAGCTCGGGAGACGGCACGAACGTGTTGGGAGAGCAGCATGCAAGGCAGGAGATCCGGGTGGGTGCGGTTAGGATTGCAGGTCGGCATGGCATTGGGACTGCTGGTCATGTTCCTGTGGGCAGGCGATGTTCGAGCGGACGACGTGCCTTGGCTGTCCGAAGTCACACGGGCTCCGGTGGCCCCGGTCCTTGAGGATGCGGGGCGGATCCTACCGGTGCTGCAAACCGCAGATGGTCAGCAGATAAACACGCGGGAGGCATGGGAGCCACAGCGGCGGGTACTGGAACAGCAATGGCGGGGATTTCTGGGCCCCATGCCGGAGCCGGGGCCGCTGAACCTGCGGATTCTGGACAGCGAACAGGTGGGGATGGTCCAGCGGCAGCTGGTGGAGTATGACGCGGAACCGGGCCAGCGAGTTCAGGGATACCTGCTGCGTCCTCAGGGACTGGCGGGGCGACTGCCGGCGATAGTGGGACTGCATCAGACAACCGATTCGTCCATTGATGAGATTGCCGGCGTGAGTGGCCCGGACGCGATGCAGCTGGGGCTGAAGCTGGCGCAGCGTGGGTTTGTGGTGATGTGCCCACGTTGTTTTCTGTGGCAGGATGTGACCAGTCTGGACGCCGCGGTGGAACGTCATCGGGAACGAAATCCCCGGGCGACGGGCATGGCGAAGATGTTGTACGATGCTCGGCGGGCAGTGGACGTACTGGAATCTCTCGACGACGTGGACCGGGACCGGATTGGCAGCATTGGGCATTCCCTCGGAGCCAAAGAGGTTCTGTATCTGGCGGCCTTTGACACGCGGATCAAAGCCGCCGTCTCCTGTGAAGGGGGCCTGGGCTTCCGTTCAACGAACTGGGACGCACCCTGGTACCTTGGCCCGGCCATTCGTGACCCTGAGTTTCCGTTGAATCATCATCAATTGCTGGCCCTGATTGCTCCTCGGCCGTTCCTTGTGATTGGCGGGGAAGCAGGTCCCGGGGCAGCGGATGGAGATCGATCGTGGGTATTGCTGCAGGCCGCCTTGCCGGCGTGGCACTTGTACGGACGACCAGCGCGACTGGGGCTGTGGAACCATCGTCAGGGGCATGCGATTCCGGACGACACCTTTGAGAAAATGTCGGACTGGCTGCGGACCTATCTGGGGCCTTGAGAGACGTGCCGCGTTCAGAAAAGGGGTCAGGAACCAATAGCCAAATGGCCCGCAGGGTGGGCGGCATAAAAAGGGGTCAGGAACCAATAGCCAAATGGCCCGAAGGGTGCTCCGCACTATTGGTTCCTGACCCCTTTTTATGCCGTTGATGCGTCTTCAGGTCTTGTGAGGCAGTGGCGGTGCGGTGCGGAGAATACTGAGCACCTGATCGCGGAGGGCTGGCACCACGGAGACCCCATCGCCACCTGAGACCGTTTCGTTGCCAAGCCAATCGGTGCAGCTGCCCCCGGCTTCTCTGAGAATCGGGATGAGTGCGGCGATATCCCATGCGGACATCAGTGGATCAATCGCGATTTCGGCACGTCCGGTGGCCACCATGGCGTGTCCGTAGCAATCGCCCCAGCCGCGAGCGATGCGGACTTGATCCATCACCTGCACGATGGCTTCGAAACGCTGTGTTTGTCGCCAGTGGGTGGGTTCGGTGAACATCAGCCGGGCCTGACGAATATCATTAGTTTGGGGGACAAATGTTCGGCGTGGTGGCAGATCACGAATCTTCCACCAGCAACCGGCGTCATTTTCGGCGTACACCACTTCATCCATGGCGGGAAACCGGCAGACACCGGCAACCATGTGTCCGTCATGTTCCAGGCCGATCAAGGTACCGAAGAGCGGCACGCCGTGCACGAACGCCTTCGTGCCATCGATAGGATCGATGATCCAGCGATATCCACTGGAACCCGTGACACTGGGAAATTCTTCTCCGAGGATCGCATCGTCGGGGAACGCGGCGAGAAGTTGTTCACGAATCAGCAATTCAGCTCCGCGATCCGCCACGGTCACGGGGGATTCATCCGACTTGGATTCCACAAGGAGGCCATCGGTGCGGTAATGTTGCAGGATCAGGTCACCGGCCAGGGCGGCCGTGGAGAGAGCGACGGACAGTCGTTCGGACATGGAGTTCATGGCAGCACCAGGTGGAAGGACAACGGGACCGGGCAATCAGCAGGAATCGCAGACCGCGGATCCGGCTGGGGAGCAGCACAGAGCGACGCTGTCACGACAGGGCTTTTCTGGTGACAGTGTGACGGGTTGAAACCTGCATCGCAGCGCGAATCTTTGCAGATTCTGGGGTTGGGGGCAAAGTGGACTGAGGAAGAGAAAATCGCACGCATGGGGGAGTGGCAGCGTGGAGTGACGAAACGGTGTTCGGCCAGCAGAGAGTCGCGTTTCGCTCTATCGAAACGAACGTCCAGCGTTTTCACGGCTGAACCCGGTGATCAGACACCGATCAACAAGCAAGCTGAAAACGCCCTGAATTCCCGGAAGGCCATTATTTCGCCAACTCGGGGGCGAGCTGGCCGGGGAAAGGGCAGAGTGGGGGCGGCGAATGTTTGTGGATGGGCAGGTAGTAGAAGAAGACGGGTAGGGTGTTAAAGCAGAGAAATTCAAGGAGTTCGACGGCGCGGGGCGGGGGAAAAGATGGATTCTGGCCCGGAATCCTCAAATCCGGGAAGAAAACGGGGCCGAAAAACCGAGAAAAAGGGACCAGGCGGTGCTGGCCTGCAGGAACTCTGACGCAGAGCCGGAGATTTCGATCCATTTGGGTTTGAACATCGATCGACTTCCTGCAAGAATGAGCGATTCCGGAGCCGATGGCTGTATGGATGTGCAGCCTCCTGGTGCTCATAAGTTTCCAATTTGAACTCGAATATTTCTGGTGCGTCATGTTGAAGGACCGTCCCCGAATCGAACGTCAGTTGTCATTGTCTCAGCACGAGCTGTCTGCCTGTGAGGCGAAGTTAGCGGCAGAGGGTGTGACAGGGAAGGCGAAGAGCAAAAACGCGACGTGGCGTCACCTGAATGCTGGTTATCGACAACTGAAGCGTCGATTGCTGGCAGTTGCGGCATTAGAAGCCCGCGAAGCGGCCGCTGACCAGCGGCGTGCAGAGAAAGCCGGAGCAGCAGAAGCCGTTCAGGCCTGAAAAATTTGACGACCTTCCGACAGACCAGGCCAATTGGCGGGTTAGTTCGCCACGGAAAGTAGTGGTGGCGCGTGTCTGCTGGAACGTTGTCAGCCTGAGTCTCTTGCATTGGAACTCAGGAGAGGTGGCAGAGTGGCCGATTGTGCAGCACTGGAAATGCTGTGTGCGGGAAACCGTACCGGGGGTTCGAATCCCCCCCTCTCCGTTTGAAAACCCCGGCGATGTTCCGGGGTTTTTTTACGTTCCGTGCCCGATTCTGTGCCAATTGCTCTGCTCGATTGATGGTGATTGGTGTCCCGGATAATGTACTGTGTCGAGGGCGGCTAGTACCGCGCAGAGGCAGGCGACTCGTTGGTTTCAAATGAAACCCTGGGTTGCTGTCGGCCGAACAGTTCTGAGCGTGATTCGTCTGGGGCGCGTTTAACGGGGGGCGAAGATTGCCATGTCACGGAAGATCTCTGAAGATCGCAAAGCCGCGTACTATGTGGGAATGCTCCTGCAGATTTTCGGTGGACTCCTGTTTGCATCTGTGTTTGTGAAATTCACGATGCGTTTCGGGGATTTCACGGACTTTGTGGATCGCACCAAATCTGAAGCTCTACGGGCGTTTACTGGTATGGCCCTGATGATGATTGGGGGATTCATTCGGGGTGTCGGCGCAAAAGGGCTGGCGGGTTCCGGGGTGCTGCTTGATCCGGAAAGAACGCGTCAGGAACTTGAGCCATACAGTCGGATGGCGGGAGGCATGGTGCGGGATGCGATTGATGAAGCGCGGCTTGATCTGGGGAGTGAGCCTGAACAGGTGATCGTCATCAAATGTCGAGAGTGCGCCGCCTTGAATCCGGAATCTGCGAATTTCTGTCAGGAGTGTGGCACGAAGTTGTGAAGGACATCCGGGCCCGCAGGTCGTGTATCACGAATGATTTGATTCGTGGTTTGATGGAGTTCAGTCGACATGTATCCCCGCGTTGTGACATGGGTCTGCGGCCTTGCTGCCCTCGGTCTGCTGAGCGTCTGGGCTGACGCCTGGCGGTCGGCCATGATAGGCACTGAGCAGGTCCTTGAGCCCTTTGAATTCAGGCGTGAAGCCGCATCAACCCCTGAGATGGCAGCGCAGGCAATGTTTCTGGGTGTTGCCACTGCATCTCCTCAGGACTTTGTGAAGCATTTGCTCCTGGGGGTCTGCCACAACGAGGTGGACGTGCTGCGAACGTTTGCTGAGTCGCTGCATGTCACGCCAATCCGGCACGAAGGGGAAACGTCGACTTGGTTTCAGCTTCAGGAACGGCCGGACGCATCTGGCAAGCTGCGGGTGATTGACCGCGAGGAGCCCGTTCGGGTGCTCTCCAGTATTCCGTTTGATTCCGGGGATGCGAAAGTGCGGGCCTTGAGCCTTGAAGCCGCGAGCACCTACGCGGGCGAGCGTTTTGTGTGCGTTGAGGTGGCTGGAGTGGGGTACTACGACCGGGCAGACTATCAGGCTTGTGTTGTGGTCGCACAGGTTTATGGTGGCTGGTACGCGATACCTCGTTGCCGAAATTCCGCCAGGTTCTACGAGATTGCGGATACCATGCGAGCGATGGATCCTGAACGGCAGGCGGATCGGTAGGTTTGGGCCTGGGATGACGAAACGAGTGTCAATCCCTGGAATCGAGGTGTTTCGCTCCGCCGAAACGTGCGTCTGGGGCTTCTTGCTGCTCAGGCAATCCAACGGCCCCCGTTCTCCCTGACAGACAGCGCTGATCAGGTGATTGAGCAAGGATGAGGCGTGGCCAGCGGGGGTCGCTGCGGGGGTGTTTGTGTTGGGTTCTGATTCTGTAAGTTGCTGCTGGTGAGCGACTTAAGGGAAGTCTTGACAGATGGATGGCACCATTTGCCTCTGCCATTTGCCTCTGGAATCGTCGCGTTTCGCTCCGCCGAAACGTGCGTCCGGGGCTTCTTGCTGCTCAGGCAATCCAATGGCCCCTGTTCTCTCTGACAGACAGCGCTGATCAGGTGATTGAGCAAGGATGAGGCGTGGCCAGCGGGGGTCACCGCGGGGGTGTTTGTGTTGGATTCTGATTCTGTAAGTTAATGCTGGTAAGCGACTTAAGGGATGTCTTGACAGATGGATGGCCCCATTTGGGCATGGAAGATGGACACGAGCGACAAAAGTCTGTTGCTTGAAATCGTACCATTGTCACGGGCGCGGATTTTTTTGCGGCAGCGCAATGGTAGATCTTCTCA
>CAIYBH010000380.1 GCA_903924405.1 uncultured Planctomycetaceae bacterium
TCTGACCTCCTATACTAACCCGAAGCGCCAGCGAGGACGTTTTCGAGTCAGTCTGTGATTTGTTCCTCGCTGGCGCTTCGGGTTGGTATTGAATGGCTGGCCAGGAAACGCGGAGCACCCTTCGGGCTATTCGGCTATTGGTTCCTGACTCCTTTTTTGAACGCATGGGCTCAGGACTTCAGAGGAAAGTGACCATGAACAGAGCTGGTAGAGCGATCGGGCTACTGGGGATCCTGATGACAATCGCCGCTGCGCGGGTGGACGCGGGTCAGTTGCAGGCCGGGGCAGCGGTTGTGGATATCACACCTGAAAAGCTGCCGGTTCTCGTCAATGGAGGCATGACCAGTCGCAGCCTCGACAGAATTCGTACCCGTATTCACGCCCGCGCACTGGCATTGTCGGACGGCGAACATCGACTGGTGATTGTCGTCGTGGACAGCTGCATGATGGGACGTGTGCTGCTGGATGATGTGAAAGCGCTGGCCTCCATCCGCACCGGGATACCGACCAGTCATCTGTTGATTTCGGCGACTCACGCGCACTCAGCACCGGCTTCGATGGGCTGTCTGGGCACCGATGCGGACCCGGACTATGTCCCGTATCTGCGAGCGAAACTGGTGGAGGCGATCAGCACTGCGGTTTCTCGTCTGGAAGCTGCTGAGATTGGGTTCGCGCGAACGATGGCGGCGGACTTTACAGCGCTGCGTCAGTGGATTCGGCGTCCGGATCGAATTGCAGACGACCCCTTTGGAAACAAAAC
Source organism: uncultured Planctomycetaceae bacterium (assembly GCA_903924405.1). Taxonomy (GTDB): domain Bacteria; phylum Planctomycetota; class Planctomycetia; order Planctomycetales; family Planctomycetaceae; genus SXXK01. The sequence goes on from CAIYBH010000380.1 coordinate 761, forward strand.
TGTGCGTGCCAACATGCATGCGGGCGCCAATCCGGACGACGTGACTGGAGAAGCGGGGCCTGAGGATCCGGAGTTATCGCTGATTTCGGTGCGAACAAAAGCTGGAGCACCGTTGGCAGTACTCGCGAACTTTTCCATGCACTACTTTGGCGACAGTGACATCAGCGCGGATTATTTTGGCCTGTTTTCTGAGGGGCTGAAACAGCAGCTCGCACCAGGCTCAGAGTTTGTCGCCATGATGTCACATGGGTGCAGTGGGGACATCTGGCGAAGAGACTACAGGCAGCCGGAATCGTGGAATCCGGAACTGAAGATTGAAGACTACTCCGCGGGGCTGGTCAGTCTGGCGATGTCCGCACTTCCGGGAATTCGTTATCAGAGTGAGCTGAGCCTGGCGATGTCGGAAGAGCGGATGACGCTGGCCTATCGAGTCCCAGACCAGCAGCGGCTCGAATGGGCTCAACGCATTCTGAACAGCATGGGTGATCGGCTTCCGAGCGATCAGGTGGAAGTGTATGCCCGGGAACAGCTGCTGCTCCATGAGGCTCAGAACACGGAAATCGTGGTCCAGGCTCTGCGAATCGGAGACATCGCGATTGCCACCACACCGAACGAGACGTATGCGGTTACGGGTCTGAAGATCAAGGCGGCAAGTCCGCTGCCGAAGACGATGGTGATCGAGCTGGCGAATGGCGGAGACGGCTACATTCCTCCGCCTGAGCAGCATGCATTCGGGGGTTACAACACGTGGGCTGCGCGTTCGGCAGGGCTGGAGGTGACAGCGGAGCCCCGAATCGCGCAGGCGGCGATTCGCCTGCTTGAACAGGTCACCGGCCAGTCTCGCCGCCCATGGACTCTGCCCGAAGGACCCGCGGCGGCTCGAATTCGCCAGTTGCGTCCGCTGGCCTGGTGGCGTTTGAATGAATTCAATGGACCGATGGCTGCGGACGCCGGCGGTCAGCAGCGCCATGCACACCTGGAACCCGGGATCACCTATTATCTGGAGGGACCGGAGTCCGTGGAGTTCTGCGGGCCGGAGGCCGTCAATCGTTGTCCGCAGTTTGTTGGCGGACGACTGACAGCTCGACTTGAAGACCTTGGATCACGGTACACCGTGTCGATGTGGATCTGGAATGGCATGCCGGACAACAGCCGCGACGTCGCGGGCTGGCTGTATTCCCGGGATCACAATTTTGGTCTGAGTCCGCGTGGCGAGCATCTTGGCATCGGAGGGACATCCGGGAATTCCGGCAAACTGATTTATCAGTTCGGAAGTGATCCAGCACGGCAGCTGGCCGGGCGGACAGTGATCCCGCGCTGGACGTGGAATCATGTCGCCCTTGTGCGGGATGGTGAAACCATTCGACTGTACCTGAATGGGCAACAGGAGGCTCAGGGGCAGGCGCAGCAGGTTGCTGTGGACGAAGTTTTTCTGGGGGGCCGCAGTGACAACAGCAGCAACTGGGAAGGGCGACTGGATGAAATTGCCGTCTTCCCGGACGCACTGAGCAGCACAGACATCCGCAGTCTGTCACTGTCAGCCGGTCGGCAATGAGTTCGGAAAGGTGGTTGGCGTTCAACCCCAGGATCGCATGCGTGAAAGTTCAATCCATGACGTAGCGCACAGATATCCCATAAAAAAGACATTGAAAGAAGGATCCGGCTGCAGCAGCGAAAGAAGCCAGGCATCTTTGACGGGCAGCCATGAGAACATCCAGAATGGAAAAAAGGGCTGCTGGTGATTGGAACACCACGCTGCCCACAGGGCCACAGCGCCCGAGACTGCGATAGAAATCTTCAGAATCAGCTCCGCATTCGATCGTCCTCGCGGACCATACTGGCGAACGCAGGCTGCCATGATTTGCCCACCGTCCAGCGGCAGGCACGGAACCAGATTCAGCACGTTCACGATTAATCCGGCGAAAATCAGCGTCTGCCAGACGTAGAAAACTTCCGGCAATTCCGCGGGGATGAGGGGCAGAGCAAATCGCCCGCACAGATAGACGATGACGCCAAGCAGCAGGCCGGCAGCGGGCCCGGCTGCAGACACAGCAATCGACTTTCGAAACGGAAAATGGGACGAAGTCGCGTAACCACAGAAGAAGTAGAGTACAATTTCTGAAGAGACCCCGTAGTGTCGAATTACGGCTGCGTGCCCCAGTTCGTGCACCAGCACCGAGACAAACAGGCACAGGACTCCAAGAGCCGTCTGCAGCAGGTTATCGCCATTCCAGACCAGAAAAGCGGACGACAGCCAGAACATGGGATGGACCCGAACGGGGATCTGAAAGAGTCGAAAACGCAGATCGAATTCCGTTTCTCCCGCCATTCCAAACACAAGCAACTCCTCTGTTCCAAAGCAGCATTCACACAAGTGACGTGGCCGATCCAACGACGAAAGAATACAGTTCACACTGGAAAAATGCACGACACACCCTGGTGACCCGCAAATTAGCAGCCCGAAGCTGGTGTTCCGGTACGACAGCAGTCCGGGGTTGGCCATCATCATTCCGAGGATCGGGATCTTGGATCTGTTTCGAATTCTGATGGGCGTTCCGATCTTTCAGTCGGTGCTGCGACCAGTGCTCAGACCGCTGTCGCGACTGGCACTCGGACTGATTGCCATCCCCCTGTTCCGCTTTCTGCTGCGCCGTATTTTTCGGGTGCAGGAACTGGATCAGGAACTGGAAAAAGATCTGCAGGAATGGTTCCGGGCGTCACTGCTGCTGCTGGCGGCGACGGCCAACATGGAACACGTCCTGTTCGGCTGGCTGACCCGCGTCGACTGGCTGGATCGCGCTGACTGGCTGACCATGGGACTGCGACTGCTGATGGTCATCGGTGTGATCCAGACGATGCCGGATCAGGAGCTGTTTGCGGTGCTCCACCCGGGACCTCCAAAGTTTGAAAAAGGACGGAACCTGATCGCTCAACTGCGCGAAAAACGCTGGTTGCTGATCAAAGGACATCTCTGTCGCCACATGAACCGCTCATCACCCGTCCTCGCCATGATGTGTGCCATTGTCGGAGCACAGATGCCGCGCATGCCCGAAGAATCCGTGGCCGTGATCTATCAGAAGGAAGTTCTGCTGCATCAATCCGTCATTTCCTGGGCCTGCTCACAGACCATCGGCACGGTGACACCTGTTCGCGCGGCGGCTGCTGCTTTGGTAGAAGATCGTACCCGCGTAAATCTGACAGAACTCAATCGCACCTTCGTGGAATCCAACTCAGCCGTCAGCCAGAACTATGCAGAGCTGGGCATCTATCTGTATCGTGACAGTCAGTACCGACGCGATCGGGAGCGATGGGCGGTCGGCTGGGTCTGCTATCTGATGGCCATCATTCAGTACCTGATCATCGGTCTGGTGACCTCACGAGACAAAGCCATGAATGTGCTGAGCGAATTTGACAGGGCTGTGGAAGTGCGCCGCAGAGAACTGATTGAGGAATTCCATCTCGGAGATCGACCGACCAAGCGCACTGCCGAACCCCTGATGCCATCCGCAGACGCCCCGGGACCGGGAGGGCGAAGTTCCACCTGAGCCGCAAACGCTCGTTCCTTCATCTCGCGATTCAATCGCGAAGCGATGACAGCATTGAACCGCTGGCGTAAGCCAACGGACACGCCCGATACAAAACTCACCAGCCGTGAAACGGCGACAGCAGAACCCTCCTGTCGCCACTTCGCGGCTCAAGGGCAAATCGGGGACGCCGGGACTGCGGGCTGACGCCCGCAGCTACATCCTGCCGCGGCTCTCGCCGCTGAACACAGGATATCTTTGCAGCCTGGTTCCTACCGCTCGCGCCTCACTATCCATGTCCATCCGTGTTCATCCGTGGTTCCAACACAAATCACGAATCTCAGTGGGAGGGCGAGGTTCCACCCGAGCCGAAAACCCTTCATCCTTCATCCTTCGCGCCTCACCATCCGTGTTCATCTGTGTCCATCCGTGGTTCCAGGACAAATCACAAGCACACCGGCTCGGGTGGAACCTCGCCCTCCCTAAAAACATCTTCGTTTCGTGTCTTTCGTGTGTTTCGTGGTTCAAAAACATCCCGGTCCATCCGTGATTCCAACACAAATCATGAATCACAGCCGTTCAGATCGAACGGCAACCACGCCGCCCGGAACCGAGTTTTCCATCGCAAAACAGAGGCTGGTGTTGATTCGCAGCCAGGCACGTATGCATAATTGACATTGGCAGACCGGACAGGCTCACCATCCCAGGCAGAAGCGAAGGCAGAAGGCAGTGATGTCAGGATACATCTCGCGGAAGAGCACCGGACTGGCGACCCTGCTGTTATTGACCGTGGCGACGATCCTGCCGGCCCAGGACACGGCTCGCATTCCATGGACCTCATCCCGACTGACTGGAACACCGGAACCACCCTCACCGTGGCAGGCAACTCGGTGCTATCAGCAGTTGCCGTTGAAAGCCCCGGTTTACCTGCGAGCGGAACCTGGCACGCGGCGGTTGCTGTATGTCGATCACAAGTCTGAGGGTCAGGAGCCTGGTGGACTGCGTGCCTTTGTCGATAATCCGGAAACCAGCACCAGCGAACCTGTGCTGACGATGGAGAATCTGATCTATGGTTTTTGTTTTCATCCACAGTACGAACAAAACGGTCATCTGTTTGTGATCAGCAATGGTCCGCATCGGGATGCCGCCAAAAAGAATCGAATCAGTCGATTCACAGTTTCTCGTGATGGCTCCGGCACAGTGCTGAAAGACAGTGAGCTCATCATCCTTGAGTGGGAATCCAACGGACACAATGGCGGTGACCTCGCCTTCGGCCCCGACGGATTTCTCTACTGCCCAACAGGTGACGGCACAACCGACAGCGATCCTCTGCAGACGGGACAGGGTCTGAACGATCTGCTCGCTGTGATGCTCAGACTGGATGTGGATCACCCGGATGCAGATCGCCCCTATTCCATTCCTGCCGACAATCCCTTTCGAGACACGCCCGGAGCCAGACCGGAAATCTGGGCCTATGGATTTCGAAATCCGTGGCGAATGGACTTCGATCGCAGCACCGGACAGCTCTGGCTGGGGCAGAATGGACAGGATCTCTGGGAACAGGTCTATCTGATCGGCCGGGGTGAAAACTATGGCTGGAGTGTGCAGGAAGGAAGTCATGCGTTCTACCCGGAGCGTCCGCGTGGAACGGAACCCATCGTAGCACCTGTTGCCGAACACCATCACTCCGAATCTCGTAGTCTGACGGGTGGCGTTGTCTACCGTCACCCGAAGCATCCCGAACTGAATGGGTGTTTTCTGTACGGTGATTACTCCACCGGAAAGATCTGGGGCATCCGGCATGACGGACGCGCTGTCACGTTTCATCGTGAGTTAGCAGACACCACTCTGCAGATCGCAGGTTTTGGCATCAGTCATGACGGAGAAGTGCTGGTGGTGGACCATGGCGGCGGGATTTACAAGCTGGAACCCAACCCTGCGCGGCCTGCCGATCCATTTCCCACGAAGCTCAGTGAAACCGGGCTGTTTGACTCTGTGGCAGCTCACCAGCTGAAACCAGGCATCGTGCCCTACTCAGTGAATGCGCCCTTCTGGTCGGACGGTGCCCTCAAAGCGCGTTGGATGGCGATTCCGGGTGAGGAAACGATCGACTACACAACCAGCCGCGGATGGAATTTCCCGAACGGCTCAGTACTGATCAAGAGTTTTTCACTGGAAAAGGAACCCGGCAACCCGGAATCAGCCGTTCGCATTGAAACGCGGCTGATGGTCCGACTGCAGAACGAGTGGGCGGGCTATTCGTATCGCTGGAACGAGCAGCA
>CAIYBH010000381.1 GCA_903924405.1 uncultured Planctomycetaceae bacterium
GAGTCTCGGGCTTATCTTCCAGCAGCCCGTGAATCGCACTGCGAAGAAAACGGATTCGTGTCGAATCATCGACTTTCAGAGTCACAAACCGGTTGTCCGCAGACAGGTCTGCAATCGTTCCGATGATGCCCCCCGTCGTGACCACTCGATCGTTTTTCTTCAACGCGTTGAGCGTTTCCTGCCGCCGCTTTTGCTCACGCTGCTGGGGCCGCAGCAGAATCAGATAAAACATCGCAGCAATGAATATCAATGGCAGAAACTGGGTCAGAGTCGGAGTTTCGTCCGATCGGGGCTTTGCCGGAGCTTTTCCGGAGGCCGTTGGACTGCTGTCGGCTTTTCCCGGATCAGCCTCGGACTGCACCGGGACTGCCTGTGTGGCTGACTTTTCCTCCACAGCAGCAGGTGCTGCCACGGCCTGAGATTCTGTGCCGGCGGCAGGGGTTTCTGACGCCTGCTGAAGTCCCCCGCAAACAAGCTCGATCGCCAGCCCCAGAAGACCAGCCAGAATGGACGTTGCCCCCACGTAGATTCCCCTCAACTAGACAGTCTCGCAGATCACCCAACACAACCACGCTGCCAGCTGGCCATTCAGTGATCAGGCTTCTGACACCAAATCACTACCAGCGAACGCGTCCTGCTGCCAGGGCGCGTTCGCAGCGCAGAATCCGATAGTCTACGGAGCCCCGGCCCAGCGGGCAAGCAGGTTCACCCGAAACTCACCCAAACGCCCCTCAATCACCGCCGCTCGCAGTTGGCGAACCAGTGTCTGATAGTACGTAATATTGTGCAGGGACAGCAGAATCGGGCCAAGCATCTCTTTGGCCACAAACAGATGTCGCAGATACGATCGCGTGTAACGAGTGCAGGCGATACACGGACATTCCGGGTCCAGCGGATTCAGATCCCGCTGATGCGCCGCATTCCGCAGCCGAACCGGTCCGGCACTGGTGAACGCCATAGCATTGCGACCGTTTCGAGTGGGCATGACACAGTCAAACATGTCGATGCCGCGGCAGACGGCTTCGAGAATATCTTCGGGGCGTCCGACACCCATCAGATATCTCGGCTTGCCTGCCGGCAATAACGGTACGGTGCAGTCGAGTGTCGCGTACATGCTGGCCGGTGGCTCGCCCACGCTGAGTCCTCCGACGGCATAACCGGGAAAGTTCAGGGCCAGCAGCCCCTCGGCAGAACGACGTCGCAGTTCCGGATGCACGCCCCCCTGCACAATTCCGAATAAGGCCTGATCAGTTCGGGTTTGTGCGGCGAGGCATCGTTCGGCCCAGCGTGTCGTCCGATCCACCGCCTTACGAATCTTCTCAGGTGTTTCCCCGGCCGGCGGGCACTCATCCAGACACATAATACAGTCGGCCCCAAGGTCCTCCTGAATCTGTATGGCTCGCTCCGGTGTCAATTCCAGCAGATTCCCGTCGATGTGTGATCGAAACACTATGCGATCATCATCCAGCTTTCGAAGATCCGCGAGACTGAACACCTGAAATCCGCCACTGTCCGTAAGGATTGGGCCGTCCCAGTCCATGAATCGATGCAGTCCCCCGTGCTCCGCCACAATCTTTTCACCCGGACGCAGAGCCAGATGATAGGTGTTCGCCAGCACCATTTGCGCCCCGGACTGTTTCAACTGAGCTGGCAGCAGTCCTTTGACTGTTCCCAGAGTCCCCACCGGCATGAACGCGGGGGTCTCCAGAACACCATGCGGTGTCTGCAGGCGTCCGGCGCGGCCGCTGGTCGAAGAATCCACAGCGTCCAGATGAAAAGCAAATGAGCTCATAGAACAAATGTATCCCGGACGCGGAGTCAACCGGAAGCACAACAGTGTTTCTCAGACGTCAGATTAACGGTCGCATTTCCAGTAGTTGGCCCCCCGGCAGCAACACATCCGCCACTCGCCTGAACTTACGCAGCGCAGGCCGCCTGCTGCGCAGGATCCATATCGCCCCAGCCACCACCTCGTCTCGCCAGCCGCTTCCGAAACTCAGGGCAGGAGCAACTGCGAGGCCACCATTATGGTGCCATCACAGCCAGCGTCCAGTCGGAAGTATCGCCGCAGCGGATTTCCATTTCCAGTGGCTCCACCCCACTCCGGAAAACCAGAAATGCCGTTCCATGAATCCGATGCAGATCGGAATGCCCCGGAACCAGCCGCAGAACCTGATCCCCGGCTTCCGCCACCCGCCAGCGTGATTCCCGCTGAGTCCACGCTTCCAGTGCCGCTTTCAGAGGCATGCCCAAACAGGCTTCCAGGAGTTCGTCGAAATTCCGACTCCCCATGATCAGATCGCCCACAGCCACGTCGGGTCGCTGCATGGCGTCCAGAAACCGAACGGCGGCTACCCGTGCCCCGCCGCGGCAACCCTCCTGAGTCAGTGTCCGCGGATTCGCGAACACCGGCGCACTCCCGGGCTGCTGCTGGTACATCCGCACTCGCTGCTCAAAAAGATAACATGGTCCGACCAGTCGGTGCTCCACCTGATGCGCGACCGCCTCATGAAACCAGCCCGGAACTCCCAGCTCCGACAACCCCGCCTGACGACGCTCAAGCAGGCGGGAATACATGGCGGCATGCGTGAATTCATGCGCCAGCAGCCCTGCCAGCTCCCGCCCCGACAATTTCTGCGACCCGTCACGATCCAGATACACGATGTCGCCGCCCAGCCCTGTCCATGGATCCAGAAAATCGGCTTCACGAACACAGCCCCGAACAGGAATCTGCCCCGTGGTTCGCTCCTGTTCCAGCGGCGTCAGCACAATCGTCAGTCGCCCATCTCCATCCACATCGCCAATCGCACCCGCCTCACGCTCCACCGCATTCAGCAAACCCAGCTCACACAACTCGGCAATCCGTATGGCATGAGCCTTCTGTTCGGGCGCCACGACAGCCGTTCCCGATTTGTCAGTTTCCAGAAAGACAGAGACCCGACGCGTCCGCAGGCACTCGAACGCCCGGCTTGTCTCTTCGCCCACCTGACTTCCGGAAAACCGCGGCATACGAAACGTGCGCACGATTTGCCCGGTTCCCCGCCCATCGTCCGCAAAAAACAACTCGCTCGGAACCGGGCGCGAGTGATCAGGGTGCGTCGGCCAAATTCCCCCGCGCGCCAGCGGATCAGCGCACTCGTCAGCGGCTCCCTCGGCAACCAGGGCCGCGGCATTGCCCGTGACCAACGGGCTCAGTGGTTCCCCAATTCCCCGAACCAGCTCGCAGTACTTCGTTTCGGCAGTGGCGATTTCGCCCGTCGAGTCCGCAGCCACTTGCGATTGAACCCGAAACTCATGCGCCGCTCCCGTCAGATCAAGCGACAGCACAACCAGCAGCGAATGAGGTGGCAGACGCACGGTACGCGTCGCAGCCGTCATCGTGTCCGCAGCACTCCGCCACATGGGGCGACTGCTCTCTCCACGACTCACCGTCAGAAAATTCACACCCCGCATGCGGCCGTTGGCCTGATGTGTCTGGCCGAATGGCCGTTGCGCTGTCTGCTCTGGCGAATTCCCGGAAACCCCGGACGCCACCGCGGACAAACGGCTCGGCCGCCCCACGTCGGCCGACGCACGCGCGATCGCGGAGACGTCAGCCATCTGTTGCGAGACGATTCCCTCCGGCACCGCCGAAGAAAACAGCAGCCCCCAGAATCGCGCCAACGCCAGCCACGTTATCGTGAACAGGAGCAGGCCGCCATGCCGCGCCATCACAATCCCCTTCGCGGCATCCGGCCCGTGAAATGCGTTTGCAGGCCCCCCCCTCTGCCGACCTCCTTCGTTATCGTCGGAAAAATCGATAAAGTTCACGTAAATTGACCGGAGGACTGAGTGGGAATCCCGTTTCCAGTGAAGAATGCTGGAAAAACGGTCGTCTGTAGCCTCTAACGGCGTCTTACTGCCGTCACGTTCCGGTCGGGCCGTTCAGGGAACTGCCAACCATGCCGCCGCTGCGCAAAGACCCTCTGCAGCCCCGGTTTGAATGGCATCCGACTGCACCGCTGAAAAACACAACCGAAAACACCCCCGGACGGTGACCAACAGCACCTCCGGGGCGGGTTCCCTTTGTCAGACTGTTGAAATCAGAACGATCGCAGCGATCAGGAATTCCGGGGACGGCGACCACGGAATTCCGGATTTCCGGGGCATCCAACGTCCCTGAGAGAGTTTGCCGGGTTCGCCGTATCGAACGACCTTTCGCTCAAAGTTTCCCTCAGCCTGCGTCTTCTGCCGGTTTTTGAGGGGAATTTCTTTCCACGGAATCCGAACACGACTGTAGACTCTTCCATGAGTGCGCTGGCGTTCTTCGCGTCTGGCGTTTGGGCGGTCTGCAAAGGCAGAACCTTCAGGGGAATTCATATGCGGCAGTTGGCTGGTTCATTGTGCTCTCTGGGGCTTGGTATCTCCGCGTTCTGCGGGTCCGCGACGGCAATCGACCGAACCGAAGCAAAAACGGCTGACGCCGTGCTGGTTCGCACCGCAGGAGAACAGCAGCACTTTGCTCTGGCACTGCGATCAGCCTTCGCTCCCATCAGTGTCCGACGACATGTTGTGCTCGTCGATACGTCCGCCAGCCAGACCGGGATCTACCGAACTCGGACCCTGACAGCCCTGCAGGAACTGCTGAATGCTCTGCCTGGTGGTCACGAAGTGCAGCTGGTCAGTGCCGATTCCGTCATTCGACCGCTGACTTCAGGCTTCGTCTCCCGAGACTCAAGCGAGCTCGCTGACGCCCTGCAGAAACTGAAATCCACGACTCCGATGGGAGCCACCGATCTGGCCGCAGCACTGCGACAGGTCCTGCCTTCCGAAACAACAGCCCCGATTTCCGTGGCCTACATCGGTGACGGTATGAGTGCTGGTGATCTGCTGTCGGGAACAGACCTCGATGCAATCGTCAGCGAATTGCAGGCACGGCAGGTGGCCTTCCATGCCATGCTGCTCGGGCCCCGCGTTGACGCACAACTCCCCGGCATCCTCGCCAATCAGACCGGAGGGTCTCTGGAGATTCCGGCTGTGGACAACCTTGCTGCTGTGGCCAAGGTCCTCGCCGAAGACATCCAGCAGGCTCCCGTGCTGGTCCGGGATCTGAAGATCACATCCACCGGCCTGACACTGGCCGCTCCTTCTGTTGTGGCCCTGCGAAATGGTCGTCACACCCTCGTGTTTGGTGAAGGGACATCTGCCGGCCCGATCACCGTCACCGGAGCAGTTCAGGGGCGACCTCAGACATGGACCGTGATGCCTGGCAATGTCCAGCAGGGCGGCTCTGAAGTTTCTGTGCTGTTCCACAAGGCTGAGCAGTCGCAGGGATTGAATGCTCCTTACCTTGGTCTCGATGGTCTGGCCGTAGCGTCCACAGACCTGCAGTCGCTGATCAGTCAGTCCATCGCGACCGCTGAAGAACTGTCACGACAGGGACAGAAGCAGAAAGCACTTGAGATCGTGCGTCAGGCTCGCGTGCTGGATGGTTCCAACGTGCAGCTGGCATCGATGGTCACGACTCTGCAGGACGAAAGTGCTCCCGCTGCCGACCGCCTCGGTCCTCCGGCAATCAACGAAGGTGACGCGTTAAGCCGCACTGAAGTTCGGAACGAGATCCTGACTCAGCAGATGGTGCAGAACGTGAATGCTGCCATCGCCGAAGCAGATCGCGTCGCCTCAGAGCAGCCTGAGTACGCGATGACACTGCTGAAGGATATTCTTGAAGCCGTCCGGGAATCCAAGGAGATTGCTCCGGAGAAACGACAGGAACTGGAACGCCGGATCGTCGCAACCTATAGCCGAGTGGATTCTGCAAAGCAGACGAACGAAATTCGTCAGCAGCAGCTGTCTGAAACACGTGCCAACCAGGAAGCTCAGCGTGAACGTCTGGCCGAGATCAATCTGGAAGAACAGCGACTGCGAACGCTGATCGATCAGGTTCGCGGATTACTTGACCGGGCACGTCGAGGTGACGTCAACGCCTTTGAAGATGCCGAAGCCGTGTCCCGCGAAGCTCTGCGTGATGAACCAGGCAACGGCACAGCCACAGCCGCCATGGTGATGTCCGAAGCGGCTGGTCAGCTGCAGAAGGCCTATGACCTTGTGACCCTCAGAAACGACCGCTTCCTGGAAACTCTTTACCAGGTGGAACTGTCTCATGTTCCGTTCCCGGACGAGCCACCGGTTCAGTATCCACCGGCTGACGTCTGGCGAGCACTGACAATCAAGCGAAAAGAGAAATACAAGTCCCTGTCACTGCGGTCTGTGAAGCCTGTCGAAGAGTGGTTGGAAAAGAAACTGGATGATCCACTTCCCCGTCCGCTGCAGTACCCCGGCGATGAATCTCTGGGTGAAATTCTGCGATTCATTGCCGACGCTTACAGCGCTGAAGGTCCTTACAACATGAGGATCATTCTGGATGAATCTGACCCGGAAATTGGTCAGGATCCGGAGTTTCTGGATAACACCCAGGTGGCGAACGTCGACCTTGCGGGGATCACCCTGCGGAATGCTCTGGATTTGATTTTCGCAAAAGTGAAGGATAATGAACTCACCATCATGATCAAGAATGAGGTGATGATGGTGACGACCGTTGCCACGGCAGAATCTGAAGAGAATCTCGTGACGCGCATTTACGACGTCGCTGACCTTGTCGTGATCACTCAGCCCGGGATGGGTGGCATGGGCGGTATGGGTGGCGGAATGGGCGGTGGTATGGGTGGAATGGGCGGTGGTATGGGTGGCATGGGCGGCGGTATGGGTGGCATGGGTGGAGGTATGGGCGGCATGGGCGGTGGTATGGGTGGCATGGGCGGTGGCGGGATGTTCTCCGTCCCAGCTTCGTCCGATGCACCCAAAGCGGCACCGGCAGCCGGAGGCATCCAGCTGAAGTCCTCGCTCAAAAAAAAATCAGTGAAGTAATCCATCCTGATCAGCAGGATGCAAATACGGTACGCTTTACAGACAGTTCTCCGGGCCCAAAGCCTGCGGAACTGTCTGTTTTTTTTGCTCGTCCTCAATACGTGCTGTGCCGCTACCCGCAACAACCTCCCGCACAGGCTGAGAACAAAACGCCACCAGAAAATGCTCCGAGGTCTCTTTCCGCCCGGCAGATCCTGAAAGCAATTCAGACCGGGCAGGGATCTGTATCTGAGCGTTGGGAGGCATTGTTTGCGGAAGCTGTCATTTCTGATTCGCAACTGGCATCCGCCATTCAGTTGCTTCATGAGGAACAGAAATACGGAGAAGCGATTGAGTGTCTGGAGGCGGCGTTGCGCAGTGGTCGTGCGGCCCCGTGGCTGTATGATCTGCTGGCACTGGAGATGAAACTCGCCGGGCGATCGGCGGATGAAATTGGTCGAGTCCTGCAGTCTCGTCTGGACTTCGGTGTCAACGACGTGTCGCAAATGCTGCTGAATGCGGCACTTCTGTCCCGGTTTGAGGCGTGGGATGCCTCGCTGACTCTGTTGCGGGATGCGGCACAGCTCAATCCCGATTCTCCGGAGCTCTGGCTGCTCGCACGCAGTGTCGCGGACAAGTCCGGCCAGCAGGATTCCCGGGTCTGGTCGCGTTGCGGTATCCTGCGATATGTCTGGACCGACAACTACCAACGGCAGCACGATGAGGCCGTCAAGGTACTGCGTGAGATGGCTGAGGCACTGGACCGCGCCGGTAAATCTCCGGACGCCGAAGCCCTGCGAAGTCAACTGCAGGAAGCGCAACGGGTGGATCTGCAGATTCAGGTGAAATGGGTGGGAAACGCGGACCTCGACCTGATTGTCGTTGACCCGAACGGCGAGGAATGCAGTTTCCGTCGCCGCCGTACTTCGACGCTGGGAAGATTAGTTCGGGAAGATGGCGGAATTCAGCAGGGCAGCGGAAAAGGCTCGGAAACGCGTCTGGAGCAATTTATCCAGCCTGTGGCAGTGCCCGGTAAGTATGAGTTTTCAGTTCGGTTTGTGGTCGGAAAGGTTGGATCGGGAACCGCTGTGGTGGAGGTCATTCACAACGCCCGCACACCGGAGGAAACGCGGGAAACTAAGACAATTCAGCTGGGCCAGGAGGACGTGCGACTGTCGACCACTGTGCCGACGAAGCCGCAGCAGTAAGGAGATGGAAATTCTCCCTGAAAATTTCTCCCGCCTTCTGCAATCAAATTCTGAAAATTGTCGAATTTTTTTCGACAGTCTTCACCAGCAGAAACTGCCGATTATCCGCAAACCCAATATCAGCAGCACTTTACGACCGAACACCATCGTCCATCGTCGTGTGCGAGCACGGGGAAAACATATTGACCCGATTTTGAGATCGACTTACTGTTCTCACCATGACGATTCGAACTCGCCTGCAACGGAAATCGAGTCTGAATCCAATCGCCCCCGGAAGCAGCTGGAGTCCTCCGCCCCCCTGGGATTCGCTGCTTCCGGGATTTTTTTTGCGCCGCTTCTGGTTGCTCTGCGGCCCCGATGGACAGATCGCTTTTTTGACCCGCGTCAATTCTCGGGAAGCATTTGTACCGACGCCACTGCACGCTGGATTGCGATCACGACAAAATCGCTCACGACCACGTCAGCTCAGCTCGGTCCGGATCCAGGATCACCGCTCTGCTGGTTATTCAACCCCATTTCCTGACGCAGACGGAAGCTCGCTTTGCGAGCGGCTCAGCAGATGAGTCCTCAGTTTTGCAGCCATCTCCTTCAATTGACCGAGCGACATCGCACGCAAAGTCAATTCATCACTCACCGGCTGGCAACTCACCTCCTGCAGTGTTTGTATCAGCTGAATCTCACCAGCCACCAATCCCTCTTCTCGCCCCTCTTCTCGCCCCTCTTCCAGTCCCTCTTCTCTGGCCGAAGTCAGCAACCAGCGCTGGTCCCGAATGGCTTTTTCCCGACGGTCATACATGATCTTGTCCTCTGTAATTTCCGCGATGCGTTCCAAAGCCTCAGTGGCCTGCACAAATGCAGAGTCCGGAAGCAACCGCTTCAGAGTCCCGGCATCGTACTCATGTGCATGCAGCAGCCAGTAGACCCACTGCTCCAGCAAACTGGCCGTCGCGAGGTCTACCTCCTGCAGATTATACCATCCCATTTCCAGAGTGTGAACTTCCAGAGTCCCGGTAAGGCATCGCCCGGTGTCGCGATCCATCAGCCGAAAGGCGTGATGCATCCGAGTCGAATCGCCCCAGAGCCGACCTTCCAGCAGGCAAATGGCATAGACGGGTTTCAGCTTCTGGTAATTGTCTCCGGCCCGCATCTGGTCCGCATAAACCTCGCAGGCATAGAACACAAGACGCTGGACAAGTCCAGGGTGGTTCGACACCTGCATTTCGATATCGTAAATCGCTCCCTGCTGGCCCACGGCCCGGATATCCAGAATGGATAACTTGTCATCCTCAAATTCCTGCCTGTTGAACGGGTTCTGCAGCCTCACCTCCACAATCGGTACTGGAAGTTGCAGAATGGCATTGAGAAGGCTCTTCAACGCCAGAGTGTTACCGGGTGATCCGAACGACTTCAGGAACGCAAAATCATTCGTAGGGCGTATACCAAGCGGAATCATCATTCGCTCACATAGCGTATTATTGCCACCAATATCCTATGGTGTTACTGAAAACCACACGCACGCATGATCTGCTGAGCGATTCACGTGACGGAAGCCGGAAGTTCACGAAACTTCCCCAAAACTGCGTAAAAACCAGAATTTCCCCTGCGCAACCCGAACCGTACAGAGCATGTCCCGCCCGGAAGCACCCCCCAGACACTTCGTGCATGCCCATGCCAGCGACGACGCGGAGTGCCCACACCGTCTGACTTTCCAGCGGCATTGACTCAGGGAAGGTCACACAATGACAACCAGAGTTGCGAACTGAGCAAGCACTCACAGCAATGAGGCAGGATGCCTGTGCCGATCGACACGAGGTGGTACCGAACCACCAGGCAGCTCAACCCCCGTGTCCGTATGCGACGCGGAGTGGAACTGAATATGGCAAACCGCATCACTCGCGGAATGAGTTGCCAACCTGACGACCTGAGCGCGCAGGCAACGAACCGCAGTCGGAACCCACTGAATCGGCATCAAGTCACTGAAAGAGTGGTCGGTACCGATCCTGTCCGCAATCGCGGGGCTGCGATCAGAAGTTCACTGCACAAGCCCTTTGGTGAGCTGCAGGAAGGCGGTTTCCAGATTGACTTCTTCCTCGCGGAACAGCGTGATGGCCATGCCGC
>CAIYBH010000382.1 GCA_903924405.1 uncultured Planctomycetaceae bacterium
ACCGTGGGTTATTGCCGGCTGCGGCGATCACCAGTATGGAAGAACAGTTGTCGGGATCGTGTACGGTCGAGATCGCGGCATTCGATGAATTCTCGAAGTTGCTGGCGGATGTCGAGTCGACATCGCAATTTGAGCATGTGATTTTTGATACGGCACCGACCGGGCATACTCTGCGGCTGCTGACGTTGCCATCGGCATGGTCGGGGTTTCTTGAGTCCAACACATCCGGGGTCTCGTGTCTGGGGCCGCTGGCGGGACTGCAGGCGCAGCAGTTGTTATACGAAGGCACGGTGCGGGCGTTGAGTGATCCGTTGAAGACGACGCTGGTGCTGGTGGCGCGGGCGGATGCGGCGGCATTTCGGGAAGCGGCGCGTACCAGTGGCGAATTGCAGGCTTTAGGCGTTTCCAATCAGCACCTCGTCGTCAACGCGGTGTTTCGTGCGACGGATCCTCGTGATGCTATTGCCGTCGCCATGCAGCAGCGCGGCGAGCGGGCGCTTGAGGGGTTGCCAGAGGAACTGGCGGACCTGCCGCGGACCGTGATACCGTTGTATGGGGGTGGCATTCTGGGGATGGCTGCATTGCGTCAACTGGGACAGAGTCCTGTGGACGTCGGGCCGCAGCTCGGGGAAGTGACGACAGGAGATCCTCCGAAGGCATCGCAGGCACTTCCACCGAGATTAGTAGCGCTGATTGATGAGCTGGCGCGACCTGGGCATGGTGTGATCCTGGCGATGGGTAAAGGCGGCGTGGGCAAGACCACTGTGGCGGCGGCTGTCGCTGTGGCGCTGGCGGAACGCGGGTTTGAAGTGCATCTGTCCACGACGGATCCGGCGGCCCATCTGACAGCGGCACTGGCTGGCGAAACTATCCCGGGATTGACGGTCAGCCGGATTGACCCTGCGGCCGAGACCGCTCGGTATTCGGCTGAAGTCATGCAGACCGCGGGAGCAGGACTGGATGATGCCGGGAAAGCGTTGCTGGCCGAAGACCTGCGTTCCCCGTGTACGGAAGAAATTGCGGTCTTTCGTGCGTTTGCGGATGCGGTCGCGGAGGGAGCGGATCGTTTTGTGGTACTTGATACGGCACCAACCGGCCACACGGTCCTGCTGCTGGATTCGGCCCTCGCGTATCATCGCGAGGTGACTCGCCAGAGCAGTGGGATGCCGGAGGCGGTGCAGCAGCTGCTTCCGCGACTGCGCGACCCCGAATTCACACGGATTCTGATTGTGACTCTGGCTGAAGCGACTCCGGTTCACGAGGCTGCGCAGCTGCAGCGGGATTTGAGTCGAGCGGGGATTGCCTGCTTTGCCTGGGTCATCAACCAGTGTCTGGCATCATTAACGGTGACGGATCCGTTGCTTTTGGAACGGCAGCGGCATGAGTTGCGTTACATCCAGGAAGTGCTGACGCAGCACGCCAGTCGCGCTGCTTTGATTCCGTGGCAGAGTATACCGCCGATTGGCCGCGACGGACTTCATCAGGCTCTGGGGAACGCTAACGGTTAACGTATGTTCGCTGGATTTGCGGAAAATGGTTCTGAGTGGCGGCGGGGATCTGTTATCATTCAGCACAGCGTGTTGGATGGCTGACGAAGAGTGGCTTTGTCGCTGTCGCTTGAATTCTTCACAGGGCCTCGGGCCCCCCTGCTCTGCTGCATGAGAACCGCGCACATCATCACTCGCCTGATTATCGGGGGCGCCCAGGAGAACACCCTGTTCAACGTGGACGATCAGCATCATCTGTTTGGGGACGAGGTGTGTCTGATTACCGGGCCTGGGCTGGGGCCTGAGGGAACGCTGGAGCGCCAGGCTCGCGATCGGGGACTGGATGTAAAGATACTGCCGGAGTTGTGCCGCAGTCTGAACCCGCTGCAGGACTGGAAAGCACTTGGTTCCATCCGTCGGGTGTTGCGGGAGTATGCTCCTGAAATCGTGCATACGCACAGTTCCAAAGCGGGAATTCTTGGACGTCTGGCGGCGTGGCAACTGGGTCTGCCGGCGGTGCACACGATCCACGGTGCAGCCTTTCACTATGGGCAGCATCCTGTGCTGCATCAGGCGTATCGACTGGCGGAACGGCTGGCAGCAAACTGGTGTGATCACTTCATTACAGTTTGTGACGCCATGACTCAGCAGTATGTGGCGGCGGGAGTCGCTTCAGCAGAGCGATTTACGACGGTTTACAGCGGCATGGACGTGGACCGATTCCTGGCACATTCCAGACCTCCAGCCGATGTCCGTCGGGAATTGAATCTGAGTGAGACGGATGTGGTCTTTGGCAAGGTGGGGCGTCTGTTTCATCTGAAGGGGCACAATTATCTGATTGAAGCGGCTCCTGCGGTGGTGGCTGAAATACCGAACGCCCGTTTTATCCTTGTCGGTGATGGTGTTCTGCGTGAACAGTACGAACGTCGGATTCAGGAACTGGGGCTGAGCAGTCACTTTCGGCTGGTGGGCCTGGTCGCTCCGGATGCCGTCTCAGACTACATCCATGCGATGGACGTTGTGGTGCATACCAGTGACTGGGAAGGCTTGCCCCGCGTGGTGGCTCAGGGATTGATTGCGGGCAAACCGGTTGTCACGTTCCGTCTGGACGGGGCTCCTGAAGTCTGCGTGGATGGGGTCACTGGGTTTCTGGTGGAACATCGAAATGTACCACAGTTGTCTGCAGCGATGATTCGCCTGGGAACGCAGCCGGACCTGTGCCGTCAGTTTGGAGACGAGGGGCAGCGGCGTTTTAGCGGGCAGTTCCGGCATGAGTTCATGACGGGCCGGATTCGCGAGATTTATCGCGAGGTACTGGAACGTCGTGCGGCGCGGGGGCGTTGATCAACGGGATCACTATTGCGGTTGGCGGGGATCGGCAGCGGCTGGTTTTTGCAGGTGCTGCACCCATGCCGGGGGAATGTTGACCCAGACGCTGTCGCGATGAATCCGCATTTTGCCGCAGTGTTCACTGAGAATCCGGTCGATTTCGGTAATCCGTTCTCGATCAGCACCGCGGGTGACGCGTTTTCGTACCGGGCGAACATACATGTATTCGAAGTAGCTGAGAATTCCGCCGGGTTTCAGCAGTTGGAAGTAGGCATCGGTGATGATTTTGACCAGGCCGGCAGGGAAGTTATTCAGTGGCAGGCCTGAGATGACAAAATCGTAGGGTGCTGCAGCCTGAAACTCCTGAATTGGAATCTGATGAATTGTCGCCTGATGGCTTGCTGCGGCCCATGCGACATCGGACTGGAAGCGTTGCTTCAGGATGGTCACGAATTCGGAATTGAGTTCGACAAGATCAAAAACGTCCCCGGGGCGCAGTTGGTTGATGATGGAATCCGTGACTGGCCCGGTTCCAGGCCCGATTTCAAGAATGCGTACCGGCGTTTCCTGAGGACGCGCAGCCAGGTAACGCGTCATCGCTGTGGCGAGGAAGCGACTGCTGGGAGCAACAGCACCTGTGGTTTCGAACGTCTGCCGAAACTGTCGGAAGAAGGCTGAGTAATTCTGGATGGATTTTCGCATGAGTGCTGCAGTGAGTTTGAAGCGGCAGGAGCGGACGCGGTTGCAAACGGGACCAGGGGGCGAACGATGAGATCGGGTAGAATCTGAATGAAGGTTCAGATCTGCTGGACCAGTCCAATTGCAGCAGACGCAACCGTTTTTTCTTGAGATCCGTAAGCGGAAGTGCTCCGGTGCCTGAGTCATTGCCGTTTGGTCCAACTATGGCAAATAAGCAGACAGGACGCAAGCGTCGCATCAGCCGTGTGCT
>CAIYBH010000383.1 GCA_903924405.1 uncultured Planctomycetaceae bacterium
ACGTCTCAGCGGGGATGTCGAAACGATCGCAATGTGGAAAATCGGGGGCGTTTTTTGCTTGATTGCGGTGAGTTGTTCGTTTGCTGAATTCGCGAGGTGAAATCCAGTACGTTCGTTTCGTCGGAGCGAAACGCGACTATCGCGGGGATTAACACAGTTTCGCCATCCTGGGTCCCCAGCGGTCAGGTTGTCTCGCCGTTGTCAGGTGACTCAACTGCCAGCTGGCTCAGCTCGTGTCGAAAGCCGCCGGACAGAATGGGGAACCGACACCAGGTTCGAGGATCGAGGTTGCGATCATCAACGTGAAACGACGGGGCGAAGCGTTCCCGCTTCCATTGATTGCGCGACCACAGCGTGAAGAAGCGCCGCACCCACTCGGCCAGTTGAGTCGCGGACCACTGCGGGCAGCGTGTGCCCAGCAGCTCCAGAATTCGAACGGGGCTGAGACGATCCCGAATGGCCAGTTCCTCGATCTGTTCCAGGATCGGATACGGCATCAGATCTGATTCGTCTGTCTGAGCGTACTCGGCCGGACGCAATTCCGCGGTGGGTTGCTGAGCATTCACCAGTTTCAGGATTGGATACGGGCCGCGTCCTGCAGAGCCGGCGGTTTCCATCTGTTGCAGCCAGAGTCGCAGGAAGGCCTTATCGATCCCCGCAATCGGGGCCAGTCCACCGGACGTATCGCCATCCATCGTGGCGTAGCCGACAGCGGCCTCGGAGCGATTGCTGGTTGACAGAAGCAGGGCACCGCGAATGTTCGTCAGCAGCCAGACCGACGGCGACCGGGTTCGCGCCTGAATGTTCTGCAGAGCAATGTCATCGGTCTGCCAGCTCAGCTGACGACCAATGGCCGATTCAATCGTCTGCGTATAGCTCCGCACCAATTCATCCACACTGATCTCCAGAAACTCACCGCCCAGGGTCTGAGTGACTCCGGCGGCCGCACTTCTGGTCACCTCGGTACTGTTGCAGGTGGACTGATAAATGCCGGCAAACAGCGGTCGCATGAACTGTTCCGCAGTCTGGGCAGCGTGCAGCGATGAAATCCAGGCAAGCCGCGTTCGCAGAACTTCCGGCCCCAGCTCCGCCAGTGCCTGTTCGACCATACAGCGGATCAGAACAGCGCAGGCTGATGAATCCGCACCACCACTCATGCTCACCACAAACCCGTTGGAACGGGTTTTTCGGAGGTAATCAAACAGGCCCAGAGCAATCGCCCGAGTGAACTCAGAAAACGCATCCGTGGAATGCGGTGCGCGCTGCAAAACAGCGTACCCCGATTTTACTGGTATCTCGGTAAAGTGCCCGGGAACAGGAATCAGGCGTTGTCCGGACAGTTCGGAGACACTGGTCGGCATCGCGTGAATCGCGGCCCGATGACCGCGACTGACATCCGGAAGGATGTCGGCCGTGACCACCTGAACTTCGTGGAATTCAAACCGCGGCCCTTCGGCGATCAGTGTGCCGCAGGAGGCAATCAGTGCACCGCCGTCATAGATCGCACGCCCGGCTTCGTTGCCCACCAGATTGGCGTAGACATAACTGCAGGCAAAGGATCGCGATCCCTCAATCACGAATCGCCGGCGAATCTCATGCTTGCCGAACGAAAAGTGACTGGCGCTGGGATTCAGAATCACATCGACGCCCAGGCGAGCCATTCGATTTCCCGGGCGATCAGCGACCCATGCGTCCTCACAGATTTCAAAACCAATGCGTAAGCCGTCGCGTTCAAACAGCAGATCACCAATGGGCCAGGATTTGCCATCCGCCGAGTACTGCGCAGTCACTCCCTGTGGCCATGCCCGAAACCATCGTGGCTCGTAATGCAGTCCATCCCCAGCGAGATTCTGTTTGGCAACAAATCCGACGATTTGCCCGTCACAGAGGACACATGCGGCGTTGTAAACGCCGTTGTTCACAAACAGGGGTAAGCCGACAACCAGCAGGAGCCCCTGCGATTCAGGGACAATCTTCTGCAGCATCTCCCATGCAGTCTGCCACACATGGGGGGCGAGGAACATGTCTTCGCAACCGTAACCAGTGATACACAGTTCCGGGAAACACAGAATCTGAGCATGCTGCTGCCGAGCCTGATGAATGGCGGTCAGAATCCGCTGAAGATTGCCATCCCAGTCCAGTGGTGTCTGGTTGAGTGTGGCGGCACCAAGACGCACGCGCTTCATGCAAGACCCTCAGGGGCTGAGTGGCTCCAGCGCGCACATCGTATGCGGGCTGAAGCAGAGTCCGATTGGAACAAGTCAACGACAGACATGAGTCACCTGAGGGGGCTTCTGAGTTGCGCACAGTGTCGTCAGCGGGGATCACGAGTCGCCGGAGGACATCCGAGGAATTGCTCAACGAACACCGCTGTCAGGGACATACACAGCAGTCAGGGGACACAGAGTTTTCCAGACCACAGTGCAGACGTCCACCACAGCGAGCAGATCACTGCCGCAATTCACCCGATTGACCAAATGACCACCGCTGTGGATGGCGAAGATCGCGAGTAGACTGTCGGCCTGTTTGATGCCGTGGACCATGCGCCGCCGCAGAAACGCCGCTCGTGGATGAATGTACCGCCGGAAATCCACGAAAAAGCGGAAAAACCAACATCGATTTCGTGAAATTCCTCAAAATGCGTCGGTACGACCGCGCGGTCCTGCACCAACTTCCAGCGAAGACAACGGACGACGGCCCTGCGACGCGTGGAACCCGACCGAGCGGCTGGACGGATTGTCCCGAAAACGGCTGTCTGAATTCATGCCGTTCTGCTTGAAAACCGCGTCAAACAACCGGGCGATCGTCGTGAATTCCATGACGCTCCAGCAATCGATACAGCTTGCGTCGATGGATCCCAAGAACTCGCGCGGCACGGGCCTTATTCCCATTTTGCTGCCGCAGAATGTCCACGATATGGGCTTTTTCGAGATCTTCGAGCCTGGGGGACACAGAAACGGCGGCCGATAAGGCAGAGGCCTCGCCGGTGAACACACCTGTCGTGCGAGGTGTGGAGGTTGGAGCGATGAACCCGGTTGTCGCCGAGCCGGCGGACGTCTGAACCGGGGTGGCATGCGCCAGCAACGGTTCGGCGTGGTCGGCAACTTCTGGTGGCAGATCGTCGATGGTGATGAGATTGTTGTTGGCCAGAATCTGGGCCCGATCCACGGCATTCTTCAGCTGACGCACATTGCCAGGCCAGTGATAGGCTTCGATCGCGTGCAGCGCATCCTCGCTGATGGTCCAGTCCCGACCAAGAAACACACGTGTCAGCAGTACGATATCCCCGTCTCGCTTGCGCAGAGGGGGCAATTCCAGCGACATGACATTGATGCGGTAGTACAGATCCTCGCGAAAACGACCGGCCGCGACCTCTTCAGCCAGATTACGGTTCGTGGCGGCAATCAGGCGCACGTCCACACGACGCTCCCGATGCGATCCAACGCGTCGAATGGAACCATCTTCCAGGGCACGCAGCAGCTTGGGTTGCAGTGAACCTGGCAGTTCCCCGATTTCATCAATAAACAGCGTGCCGCCATCGGCGACTTCAAACAATCCGGCCCGATCTTCATTGGCTCCTGTGAATGCGCCTTTTCGGTGGCCAAACAATTCACTTTCCACAAGCTGTTCCGGAAGTGCGGCACAGTTGATGGTCACAAACGGTCTGGAAGCGCGATGACTTCTCTGCTGCAGAGCGCGGGCAACCAGTTCCTTTCCGGTGCCACTTTCCCCCTGAACAAGAACGGGCTTATCCGTCGGCGCGACACGTTCAATCAACCGAAACACCTCGCGCATCCGCGGTGACTCGCCAATGATCCGAACAGGGGGATGCGAGCGTTCAATGATGGCACGCAGTTGCCGATTTTCCCGCTGCAGTCGACTGCGATCCCAGGCCATCAGACAGCGCTGTTCAAGCTCATCCATCGGGAACGGCTTGGTGAGATAGTCGCAGGCCCCCAGTTTCATGGCATTGACGGCACTCTCAATCGTCCCCTGCCCGGTCAGAATGATGACCTCGGTCTCGATCTGCGCG
>CAIYBH010000384.1 GCA_903924405.1 uncultured Planctomycetaceae bacterium
AATTGATCCGCAGCCGTGTTTCCATCAGAATTTCAGAACTCAGGGCGATGACTCCCAGACCAACCCGAAGCGCCAGCAAGGAAACCTGCATGTCCTGCCTCACTGGCGTTTCGTGTTAGTATTCGATCGACCCACCAGCGCGTGCCCGAAGGCTACTTCGCACCATTCGTTTCTGCCCCTTTTCTGAACACCCTGAACGCCCCGAACACCAGGCGTCATCAACGGCCTTCCCCCCCAACGGATCGGATGCTCACATGCGAAACAGGCACGATCGACTCAAAATTATGAAACTCGTTCTTGCAGCCGATGCCCCCACCACCACGCTGCACAACCTGCCGGTTCGCAAGTCCACTGACAGATCGCAGACAACCTCTCCCACAAACCTGGCTCCACTGGAACCACGTTACTCGTCAGACTCCGCCGACGCGTCAGACATGGCCGATCACGTCGACACGCCATGGAATGTGCAAACGCCGGTAACTGCCGCCAGTCCCGCCCCCAACACTCCATCGCCCCCGCCAAAACAGTCTTCAGAGCCTTCCACAGGAAACTTGTCAGCAGCGGCCGCAACGCCCAACGTCGCCACACCATCCCCGCGACCAGCCCCGGCGGCGACGCCCCCGCAGCGATCACGCCCCGGGCGGCTCGTGCATCGTCCGGAACCCGTCCCCAGCCGCCTCGTATCCCTTGATGCCTTCCGCGGCTTCATCATGATGATGCTGGCCGCCAGCGGCTTCGGATTACTCGCGTTCTCCAAAGTGGATCCGGAATCTCCCGTCTGGCAGTCTCATGATCATGCCCTCTGGCAGCGCATCGGCTTCCACTTCGATCATCCCGCCTGGGTCAGTGCATTTGATCTCTGGCAGGTTTCCTTCTGGGATCTCATCCAACCCGCCTTCATGTTCATGGTCGGCGTGTCCATGCCCTTTTCCTATGCCCGCCGTGAGTCTCGCGGGGCTGGATGGCTGGCCCGCGCCGCTCACGCACTCAGTCGCTCCGTCATCCTCGTCCTGATGGGCGTGTTCCTCTATTCCATGCGCGACGAACGCACAAACTGGATTTTTCCGAATGTCCTCTGCCAGATCGGACTGGGCTACTTCTTCGCGTGGCTGCTCCTGAATCGTCCGGCCCTCGTGCAATACGCGGCACTCGCCCTGATCCTCGTCGGCTACTGGGGCTGGTTCAAACTCTCTCCACCCCCGGCAGATTTTGATTATCAGGCTGTCTCCGCCTCCGCAGACAAGGGTGAGATTTTCGAAGGCCCCTTCGCTCCATGGTCCAAAAACAGCAACGCGGCAGCGCTGTTTGATGCTGCGTTCCTGCCACTACTCCGAAATGCTCCCGCTGTCCCCGCTGCGGACCCCGAACAGGCTGCTCTTCCCACAGGCCACGCCCGATGGCAACTGGCGGCACTGACCGGTAATCCCACAGCCACCCTGAACACGCTGCCAGTCGGGCCACCGGCGACAGAATCCGCCGACATCACCGCACCACAATCGCCAGTCACGCCGTCCACGTCCGATCCGCCGGCGCTGCCTGCTTTTCCCCCGCCAACTCCAGATCCTGCCGCCACAGCACCGACTGAAACCGCCGTTCCGGAACCCGCGGATGTCCCCGCCGCACGCACCTGGTATCAGCAGTGGTTTTTCTCAAACACCACGCCGTGGCAGCCCAATTCCGGTGGCTACACAACCCTGAATTTCATCCCTTCAATCGCCACCACGCTGCTCGGTATCCTCTGCGGGCAGTGGCTGCTGTCCACCACCACCGGCCCGTGGAAAAAACTCGGCTACATGCTGTCCCTCGCCATCGTCTGCTTCGGTCTTGGGATCGCCGCGCATCTTACCGTTTGCCCCATCGTCAAACGTATCTGGACTCCATCGTGGGCGCTGTTCTCCGGTGGCTACGTGATCGCCATGCTGTCCCTCTTCTACCTTGTCTTTGACATCCTCCCCCTCCGCATCCTCGCCTTTCCACTCGTTGTCGTCGGCACTAACTCCATCCTGATCTACATGCTGGGGCAAACCGTTTCGGGCTGGATGCGTGACCAGGTGGTCCGCGTACACCTGTCCGGCTTCCTCACGCACGTGTTCGGTCCGCACGCTCTTGATCCACTCTGGTACGGAACCATCACCCTGCCGACAACCGTCTTTCTGCTCTACTGGCTGTTTCTGCTCTGGCTCTATCGGCAGAAGATCTTTCTTCGCATCTGAGGTCTGTGCACCATGTCCTGGGACGTTATTGTCATCGGCTGCGGCGGTTTTGGATCCGCGACCCTCCGCGAACTGGCCTCGCGCGGCCTGCGGGTCCTCGGAATCGATCAGTTCACCCCTCCCCACATCCACGGCAGCTCCCACGGCGAAACCCGCATCATCCGCAAGGCCTATTTCGAGCACCCCGATTACGTTCCGCTGCTGCATCGTGCGTGGGACCTGTGGCAGCATTGCTCCACGGATGCCGGTCAATCGCTGCTTGTCCGCTGCGATCTGGTGATGAGCGGTGCAGCCACGTCCGAAGTGATCGCCGGAGCCCGAACGTCTGCTCGGCAGCACGGACTTCCGATCGAAAACCTCTCCGCAACCGAAGCCTGTCGCCGATATCCGGTCCTGCACCTGCCCGAAGATCATGACGTCACAGTCGAATCCTCAGCCGGCTATCTGTTCGTTGAAC
>CAIYBH010000385.1 GCA_903924405.1 uncultured Planctomycetaceae bacterium
CACCGGAGTTGCGGCCGGCGGGTTTTCTGTTTTTCGAGCATCCGCCGGCCGCAACCCGGTGAACGCCATCGTTATGCCGTAATTGATTTGCGCCGTGTCCAAGCCACCACCACACGGAATCGTGAACTCGCATCGTTGAGATACCCAAGATGCCCGACCATTTCATAAACGAGGTGCCCGTGGTCATTGCCGGAACGGGCGAGGGGTTTCTCAAGATCCTTGAAGCAGCAAAGGACGGCAATGCACTTGCGATCATTGTCCTGGTCGGATGCGCGTTGTCTGTGGGCTACGTTGCATGGAGTGTTATCAAGCACCTGCTTCCGACACCAAAGACGGCGAGGTGGCGGCGATGGCGAACGATCGAGCTAATTTCGCTCTTTTGTTTTCCATTGTCCTGCGTTGCCTTTTGGATTTGGATCAAAGACTCACTGATCGTATTCTTTGCGCCACTGGTATTCGTATTTCTGGCGGCCTATTCTTCAAAAGAATGCCGAGACGAGAGCGCCAGATTCAATTCAAGCGACACACACGAGACGCCACTACGTTAACTCGAAATCCTTGCGGCCGCATATCCATCGCATCCACCGGAGCCGCCGATCCGGTCGGATTTGGATGGCGACGCTGACCGCGGCGGTCCGGTGAACGGGGTCGTTAGGCCTCAAGAATCCATGCAAACCTCGCAACAAATCTCCCTCGAGCAACTCAACGAGATCGTGGCGGCGATCTTCGCACAGGGGCCCGTGGTCGTCCGGCAGGCGTATTCAGAGTTCGGCTGCGTTACTAAAGAATTTGCCGATGCCAACGCATTGCTCGACGAATTGCATGACCAACCGGGAGTCCGGGACGTGTGTCGACAATACACCCTCTACTACCCCGAGGCGAAGGGGCATACTCACGAACGCCGGATTGATTTGAAGCCGGAAGCGTGCAATAGCCACACCTTCCGATTCTG
This sequence comes from uncultured Planctomycetaceae bacterium, assembly GCA_903924405.1. Taxonomy (GTDB): domain Bacteria; phylum Planctomycetota; class Planctomycetia; order Planctomycetales; family Planctomycetaceae; genus SXXK01. Next base: position 953 of record CAIYBH010000385.1, read on the forward strand.
TCAAGAAGGGTGGGGACTGATTCAACTGCAGTGCGACTTCCGGAAACACCCGAAAGTTGAGTGCCGGGTGGCAGTTAATTCGGCGATCCGTGCCTCAAATTGGAGCGCCACTTATCCTGACTTTCAAAGTCCAAATTCATGGGATTGGGCGGTTGTTGAAAGGAAGGCCGGTCGGTTAGTCCGGCTGTTGCGCAAGATGGGCAAGGCTGGCCGAACAAAGCCGTGAACCGGAGCGGCCAACAACGTGGGTTTTGAAATTAAAGTCTTTTGGCGGCCACCCGGTTACGGCCGGCGTTCGTCGGACTGACAGAGCCATCCTTTAAACCGATATGAGACACTTCGATTGGGAGACATCCAGCGACCTTGAAGGCATGCTTGAGTCTATTGACTACAGCCAGATTGAATCTCAGTTGCGTCGATTCTGTGTCGCCGGTGCAAGGCGAGTCCTGCCGTTTCCTGAAGAACCAGAATTTGCCATCGCTCTCGATTGTTTTGTTGTTCCGCAGAAAAACAAAAAGCTCCCCGTACAGGGCTCGAATCTGCAACCGGTTGGTTAACAGCGTTCTGATTTCATCCCCAAAAGGTTACCCGTTGATCCGAAACTCAGCGTCCCACCTGACCAATCACCCCAATCCGAGGTTTCCACCGTTGCTTCTGCAACTTAGGATACCGTCAACGGGTGGGCGATGTCATCATCGTCGTTAACGTCTGCGAACTTAGAAAGAGGCGGTAAGGATTGCCCGGCAGTTCAGCGAAATCCCATCGCTGATAGAAGGCCCTGGCCCGATCGTCAACGCAGTCGAGGATGACTGCCACGAACGCAAACGTCTGTCCCGCTTCATAGCAATCACGCAGAGCCTGTGCCAGCAGCAGATCACCCAGCCTCTGGCCCTGACAGGTCACGCTGACTCCCAGCCATGCGAGGATCGCAACCGGCAGCGCTCGTCGCGGCAGTTTTCGTGCGAGCTCGGAAGGCAAGTCGCCGAAATCAACCTGCCCTGTCGCCAGCGTGTAGAAGCCAGCGATCGCCTTGTCTCGATCAATAAGGACTCTGGTGGCGGAGAGTCGCTTGTCCTGATGCTGCAGTGCCTTCGTGTGCAGCCAGTCATTGACTTCGCTCTGGCCACAATCAAATGGACGCCGCTGATGACTTCGCTGCAGCGGTTCGAGCGAGAACCCAGGAGGCAAGGCGACCCCGGTCACTTCGCGCCCCGCATGATGGCTGACAGCCGTTTTTGGGCTGGTGTCAGTTTCGGTGGGGCTTGCAGAGCCCGCCAGAAAGCCAGTTGCTCGTCCGGGCTGAGCAGAACCGTCTGCTCACGGGCACTGGCAACCTCCCGACGAGCCTGGGCAACGGTTACCGTTCGAACGTAATCACTGATGCTGATGCGGCGCAATTCTGCAGCGTCGGTCAGTGCCTGTTTACTTTCGGCGTCCAGCCGAACCATCAACGGACTGGCCATTTTGCTGGGTGTCGGGCTTGTGCGTTTGGACATCGATGGTTCTCCTTTCCAGTATTGTACTGCAAGATGCAATACAGTCAAGATATCAAGGGTTCTTCGCCAGAAATCGAAGTCGAGGGAAAGAGGCCTGATCCCTCCTCTTCCCTGCTGACGAGCGGCGCGCGGGGTCTGGCGACTCATGAACGGCCTCCTTTCTGCAGTTTGAAGAACAGGAATCCGTTGATATGGGTGCCGGGCACGAGGGTGGTTCCGGGCAGCGGCAGGCGGGTAGCTTGCGGCAGCGCGATGGGTTGCAGAACCGCTGCGGTGGTCGCGGGAGCTGACAAGAATGGTTCCCGGCGTCGGCAGGCGTGGATCGGTCCTGATCGCATTTGTCACGATCGTGGAGACAGATACCGAATTGAGTTCCGGTAACCTGTGGTTCGGGGCTGTCGTCCGCACGTCCGAGTCGTTCGCCAGTTCGAGTGCGCGTTTGCGGGCTCGTTCTGACAGTCCGACCTCCGCGTTGGCCTGCAGCCGCCAGGCGATCCGCTTGACCAGCCAGGCCTTGTTGCCGGTGCGGGTCTCATCGCCAAACACTTCGGCGTATTTCGCTTTCAGCTGCTGGACCGTCATTTTTCGGAGGGCGGTCACCTCCTTCGTCATGTTCAGATGCATTGTTCGGGTCTCTCCACGAGTCTCTGGAAGGGGCAACGATCGTGGACAGTGAGCCCTGTGGCATCGGAAAGCTCAAGGCAGTTCTGGGGAGAGGCTTGCCGTAATCCGATAAAAAGCGATAACTTCACTGTCTGCTCTCTTACTCATCGCAATTAACTGTGCCCACCTGTGGAGCGTCTCATGGGATATGTTCTTGCCGTCGTGGTGGTGTCCATTTTCGCTGGTGCGTTGTTCTGGATCGTCGGAAAGACATTCGGAAGAATCCCGGTTGTGCAGAACTCACCCACACTTGATGACCTGCTCAATCCCGGTGCGAGTGAAGCCATCTCGCGAGCTGAGGATGAGTACGCTCGCAACGCGGAACATTTGTCTGAGACTGTCCGGGGGTTAGCAGATGGTGGTGAAAAAATTGCCGCAATGAAGGCGTATATGGACGAATCCGGGGTCGGCCTCATGGAAGCAAAGAAAACGGTGGAGGCGTACATCAATAAGTCGGAATGAAAGGCGACCCTGAAAGGGTCAACGATTGTGAACAGTGAGTCTTGTGGCATCGGGAACCCCAGGGCAGTTCGGCGGAGAGTCTCTGAAAGTCTTGTCATCGGGGGTGTCCACCAGAATCGTGGCCCGAGATTGCATGCGGCAGACACCGGTTGCCAGGATTCTGGCGATCTCAGAGACGCATTCGTCCGTGTTGGGACGTGAGCAGAAATCGTGGTCGCGCATACCGGGGCTCCTCGAAAGGGGCAACCCACGGCAACCTTCGCAATTCGACCAGCGTACCGCCTGGCAGAAAACGTCGGGGTGCGTGTCCAATGACACCGCCCGCTCCCATTAACCTACGCACCGCGAGTTCGAAATCACGAACAAGGCTGCAAGAGCTACGCGGCTGTTAACTTCTCGGTAGCGATTAACCAGAGACTCAGAGAGTTTTGTGGTACAATTCGAGGCACCGAGAGGGACCGTAACGGTTTCGATCGCAGCCTTTTTTCGAGACTTCGAATCGGAGAGATTCGGGTTCCGGACGCGATGGCACGAACGCCCGCAAAAAAGGTGGAAAATAAAAAAACGCCGAGAGGCGACCTCTCGGCGTTTTCTGTAAACTCAAAAACCAGCGCAAGTTCGCTGATTTCAAAAAGCTCCCCGAAAGGAACTCTCTTCATAACTGGTTGTAAAAAGATCATGTCGGAGAGGGTGACCTGCGGGGTTTACGGCGTCAGAGACTGCGCGAGTCGCTGAGGCCGCACAATACTGTGGCTGAATCCAATGGTGTCCATGCGAAACGGGACACTCTCCTACAGCGAATCCGAACGTGGTGGA
>CAIYBH010000386.1 GCA_903924405.1 uncultured Planctomycetaceae bacterium
CAACACGGCCCCGTCCACACCCGAGGAATCGCAAAAGGGGACATTCTACTTTATGCCGTTCCAACAGACTTTCACCCCCCAAAAACCACGCTCCCGGCATTTTACAACCGTCGCATGTCTTTCGTGGCTCCACCACCAGGTCGCTCACAGGTCGTCGCATTTCACCCCGACGTTCCGCCTTCGGTCACCATGGCATTCTATCCGCCATCACGCCCGCAGCCTATGACGCGGCCCCCCCCATCGCATGTCACCATCGGCCCATCATTGCAACACGGCCCCGTCCACACCCGAGGAATCGCAAAAGGGGACATTCTACTTTATGCCGTTCCAACAGACTTTCACCGCCCAAAAACCACGCTCCCGGCCTTGTTCACGCGTCGCATGTCTTTCGCGGCACAACCTTCGGTTCGTCTCATTTCACCCCGACGATCTTCCCTCGGTCACCGTGGCATTCTATCCGCCAGCATTCCCGCAGCACATAGCCAGCCCCCGATCGCTCGTCACCCTCAGCCCCTCAATCCACTCCTCACTGCAACCCGGCCCCAACCGAACCCGGCCGCCTCATCGCTGTCGCCAGCGGGCACGACTCCGGTCGATCCTCGCCCTTTCGATACGACTGCAGCAACGCTCGGGAAACCGCCGCCAGCATCCGACGCACTTCCCGCCGCTCTCCGGCTATCCTCGGAATAACCATGGTATCATAAGCCGTCGTCTGATGTCGCAACCACGCAATGACGGCCGCCTCCGCCCGCTGTTCAACCGGTATTCGCGCCGTCCGCGCCACCGTTCCACTGCCAACCGGAGTGGCATGCGCGGCCACAGCCTGAGCCACTCGTTCCGCGAGTTCCGCATACCGCGAATGAAACGCCAGAAACTGCAGCACCGCCGTCGTAAAACTGCCCACATACTCGGACTGCACTTTCTCACGGCGCCGAGCATCTGCAACCCGACGCTTCGCAAAACTCTCCGTCGCTCGCTCCGCCTGCAGGTCCGCCTGAATGCGCTGGACCGTTTCTGCCGACGTCCAGATTCCCCGATTGAAAACTTTCCGACCACGACGCTCCTGCACAATCCAGTGATCGCCGGCTGCTTTAATGCGTCGAGTCAGTGCGGCGTCTCCCGGCGGCACAAACTGCCACTCTTTCGGAACAGGCCGTATCTGACCATCCTGAGTCCTCACTGTCCGCTCAGCCGGTCCCGGCAAATACACGTTCTCCGTCATTCCCCCGCACACTCCCGGAAATGCAGAAATCCTCAGTCCCGCAGAACACCACGTACGGCTGTTTTCGTCAGCGACTGAGCCCGTGTTGCAGCGATGTTTCCTGATTCCCCCCGCAAAACAAAAAAACGCCCGTTCTGCCAGATCGCAAAACGGACGTTTTCAATCCCGATACTGCTTTCAGGTGTCCACATCCACTCAGGGGATAAGCGTCAGCAGAATACCCGGCAGGCAAGCAGGCCCCGGAAGCCGAAGGAGCCTCCCAGTGGCGTCAGTCCGAACTTCGGAACGCAATCCCCGGGACGGAATGCCTTCAATCGTCAGCAACTCAGCGAATTGTCACCGGCAGAGTTGCCGTTCCATTCTTTGAACTGGTCACCGTGACGGCCGTGATGCGTGTTGGCAGGTTTCGCAGACGGAAGGTGAACGTTCCCTGTCCAGGAGTCGTGGGCACCACAGTCGGCGCGACCGTCGCCAGCACAGCCCCGGTCGTCGCATCCTTCAGCGTCAGCACCGTGTCCACAGCCAGTGGCTGCACCAGTCCATCAACACGCAGTTCTCCCAGAGCGGCACCACGAGCACGTGCATCGGCACGACTGATCACCACCGTATCAGCACCCGGATTCAGACTCAACAGTTCCGTTTCCATGGTACAGACATTCAGGACGCCCTGATGAACATAGCCCAGGACTGCCACCAGCGTCCCATTCCCTCGAGCCAAATCCGCGAAGGTCAAGGGCGTTCCCTGCAGACTCAGAATCTCAGAAGGGAATCGCTCGTCTGTGTTCAGACGACAGGTAATCCCGTTCACCGTAAAGGTTCGGGCTGTCGTATTTACGTTTCGCATCGTCCCAATCGCAACATTCTCGGCCAGCTCGATCGTCGCAGCTGTCAGCACATACGATTCTGTGGTTCCCGTCAACACCGCAATGCCTTCGGCTTTCAAGGTCGCCCCGGCATACGGTGTCGCAACCTCCAGCGGGCCCGACTGAAAGATCGAACGCACACGTCCCGGGGCCTGAGCATCCAGCAGACGTGTCAGAGTCGCTCCTGTGATGCCGTTCGTTCCCAGCAGACTCAGATCCGGAGGTACCGTACAGACCATTCCCGAGACCGTGATCGTTCGAGCCGTCGGATTGATCGCCGTAATCGGTCCCTCAACCGAAACCACATTCGTTGGTGTTGTCGCCTGAGCAAACACGGTCGCTCCAGACATCATTCCCTGCACCAGACACACCACACCCAATGCTGCGGTCCACAACGCTTTCATACTTCTTTTCCCCTGCAAGTTCTCATCGGACTTCAATCGAAAAGTGCTGCAGAGCCTCGCAGGCCCATCTCGGCAGATGGCCCATCGCCTGACTCGCCACAGCACGCCACTGATCCGAATGAAACGCAAGACGCATGCCACGCATAAGCGGCCGCGAGGTGGGGAATTTTCTCAACATTTGCAGAATCGACAGGACCCGAAAACTGTGATCCGCACCCCGTTTCCGAATCTCACCACGTCGTTACTCAGGAACATCAAATGTCGATTCGCCGAATCACCCGACCACCGCAATCGCAACGTGGCGGCGAAACCAGCCCCAGAACAACAGGCTTTCCGATGCCTGGAGAAACTTTTTCCACTCCACCCAAAAACAGGCTCCGTCCACATCCCTGTTGCTTTTGCACAGCCTTCGGAGACATCAACTGTTCAGCCACGGAAACAGTTCTGACCGACAGGTTGTTTCGCCTGATCATTCTGCTGCATTTTGGCAACGTGCTCTGAATCGCTCGCCGCAGCCAACACAGAATCCCGAAACCACGGTCGCCTCAGCGCGCATTCATCGGATCCACATCAATGGCGAACTCCACCCCTTCCGGCAGTGACAGTGATTTCTCTACAGCCTGCCACAAATCACGCACCAGTTCCGTCGTCCGACCACAGATCTGCAGATGAAATCGCCACAGATTTCTCAGACGCACGACCGGTGCCGGCGCTGCACCAAGCACCCGCACAGCAGCTGTGTCCCCCTGCCGCGCCGCACGCAGCCGATCCGCCACCGCAATCGCCGTTTCACGAGTCCTCGCTTCGTCCGGACCACGAAAAATCACCCGCGCCACACAGGAAAACGGCGGCGCCATCGCATCATGACGCTCGGCCAGCTCATGCTGCGCAAACCCCAGATAATCATGCCCAGACGCAAATCGTACGGCCGGATCTGTCGGATTGGTTGTCTGCACCAGTACCCGACCACTGCGATGCCCGCGGCCCGTTCGGCCGGCCACCTGAGCAATCAACTGGAATGTCCGCTCCGCGGCCCGCATATCCGGCTGACGCAGCATCGTGTCCGCGTCCACAACACCCACCAGAATCACATTCGGAAAGTCCAGGCCCTTGGCAATCATCTGCGTGCCCAGCAGAATGTCGACTTCCCCCCGACGAAACCGCTCCAGCGCTTCGTCGTGGCTGCCCGGCTTCTTCATTGAATCACTGTCCATTCGCAGTACCCGCGCCTGCGGAAACAAGGCACTCACCTCTTCATCAAGCTTCTGAGTCCCCGTGCCCAGAAATCGCACCGCCGGACTCTGACACCCAGGACATGCCGTCGGTGGATCCGTCTCGTAGTCGCAACTGTGACACACCACCACCCGACGATCCCGATGCCATGTCAGTGTGATATCGCAGTTCGGGCATTTCAGTCCCGTTCCACAACTGCGACACCAGACCACCGGTGAATACCCGCGAAGATTGAGAAACAGGATGACCTGGCCCTTCTCATTCAACGCCCGCATCATCGCCTGATGCAACGCTCGACCAATCGCCGATCCCCGCGCCATCCGCGGATCACTGCGCGTGTCGACAATCACCACCGGCGGTAATGGTCGGTCAGCCACTCGCTGTGGCATCGAAACCAGAGTGTCCTGGCGACGCTGTGCCCGCAACCATGATTCCAGAGTCGGTGTGGCGGAACCCAGAATCAACGGCACCCGCTCGTCCTCGCAACGACGACGCGCAACCTCACGCGCGTGATAGCGGGGCGTGCTGTCCTGCTTGAACGATGGCTCATGCTCCTCATCAATCACAATCAACCCCAGATGCGGCGTCGGCGCAAACACAGCACTGCGCGCCCCCACAATCACTTCCACTTCCCCACCCGCGATCCGCTGCCATTGCCAGTGTCGATCCGCGTCCGTCATATGACTGTGCAGAACGGCCACCGATCGAAAACGGCTGCGGAATCGACGAATCGTCTGCGGCGTCAGACTGATCTCCGGCACCAGCACAATCGCCTGCCGACCATAACTGACCACTTCCCGAATCGCCTGGATATACACTTCAGTCTTGCCACTGCCCGTCACTCCATGCAGCAACAACGTCTCAAATCGCCCCCCCCGAATCGGACTCAGAATCTTCTCCAGCGCCTGCTGCTGCTGAGGATTCATCTGCAGGTCCGCTTCCTGAACCGCCGGTCCGCCTTCGTCACCCTCCACCTCGGTTCGTATCCGAACCGGAACCAGCACCCCCTTCTTTCGCAGCGAACTGACCGGACCAGGCCCGCATCCCGCCGCAGCACACAGGTCCGGGGCCGACAAGGGCACCGTGGCCCGGCGAATCGCTTCCACCACCGCCTTCTGCCCGGCACTCAGTCGACCACCAGCCAGCAAAGCCTCCGCCTGCTCCGATAACACAAAACACTGAATCTCCCGAGTCCCGCTTTTTCGCCGAACACCCGCCGGAATCACACTGTCCAGCACCTGACCCCAGCCACATAGGTATCGCTCGCCAATCCAGCGAGTCAACTGCAGCATCTGCTGGTCCAGCAACGGCTCACTGTCCAGCAACTCGTCAATCGACTTCAGATTCCGCAGGCCGGGCTCCGCGGGATGCACCGCCACACAGTACCCCGTGACCATGCGATTCGATCGACCAAGCGGCGCCGTCACTCGCTGTCCAGGGCGGATAAGGTCACGCAGGGCCTGAGGAATCGCGTAACTGTAGGGACGCTCCAGCGGCAGGTTGAACACCACCTCCGCAACCAGCACATCCTCCAGAGCAGCCTGTTGCCATTCCGGCGTATTCGCAAATCCAAACGTTCCCTGCGACACTGCTGCCCCCGCCGTCCATCGCCCGCCCGTTCACCCCTTGTTCACAAGGCCCTCGGCCACAAGCATACCGCACCCAGCCCCCCGCTCCAACCAACCCGCAGCGCTTCCTGCTCCCCCGAACCCCGAATACGGCCCCGCATTCCCCAATCCTACCGATTGTCGTACTCGTACCCGTACCTGAACTCGTTCCCGTTCCCGTACCCGTACCCGTACCCGTACCCGTGCTCGTGCTCGTGCTCGTGCTCGTGCTCGTGCTCGGAGTCGCAACCAAACCCC
>CAIYBH010000387.1 GCA_903924405.1 uncultured Planctomycetaceae bacterium
CACGCGCTTCCACCTGCGTGCGAAATCCGGACTCCGTTTCGGGATTGGCGCCGATGTATTGGGCCAGAATCTGATTCAACTCTGTAAAGCCAACTTCAGGCTTCGGTACCGTACGAGTTGTCTCAAACGGATGTCCGGTATGCATCCCAACGGCCACCGCAGCCAGCCGCGCCCGCACTGGGTCAATCTGGCGTGGATCCCGAGGGTATCGGCTGTGCAGTGATGTTTTGACAATCCGATCGTAGAGATCATGCACGTCTGCGGGAAGCTGTTTGCCTTCGCCATAAATGATGCAGATGGCCGTTAAAAATAGCGGATTTCCCGCCAGTTCATGAACGTCCAGCGAAAGCTGGCGAACCTGTCGCAACATTTCCTTTGCCAGTTCCCGCCCCATGGCGGATGTCTTGGGCAGGGCGACAAACCAGCGACTTGCCAGCAGGTTCTGCAAAGGTTCCGGCAGGCGTTTCATTCCCGCTTCCGGCAGCCCGCAGCGTTCGAACAGGCGAATCTGGTCGGCCTCCAGACCGTACGGGCGGCTGGTCACCAGCAGCCGATTGCCCAGCTTTTTCCATTCCGGAACGGCGTTGGCCACTCCCACGACCACACACTCGCGCGGCGACCACGCGTGCGCTCCTGCACCTGCCGACAATGCCAGCTCGTCGACACCGTCAAGAATCAGCAGCAGGGTGCCGGTCTGCAATCGCCCGGAGACGGCCTCCCATGTCAGCCCGCCGGGTTTGGTGGCTTGCAGCCATGCTTTCAAAGCCTGTTCCAACTCAGTCCGCGTCAGGGATTTGCGTCCCGGCTGCTGCGGCAGTGAGGCCTGAAATTCTCGCAGTCGCACCACCAGCGGCAATCGCCCGCGCAAGGCTTCCGGAAATATCTCCTGAAATTCTTCAGGAGCTTCCACCTGGAACGCCGGCAACGCTCCAGCACACACCAGCCAGGAAACCCAGCGACAGAAGGTACTTTTGCCGGCCCCCGGATCGCCCGACATATACAGCGATTCTTCGCCCAGGCGATGCAGCAGTAACTGCAGTGTTTCCTTCGATTCCCGCTCAAAAAGCTCGGACTTTTCATTTTCGGCTTCGTCACGCTGCTTCCTGCCTCGCAGGACAACGTCTCCGGCTTCGCCAGCGTCGTCCGTGCCGGGCTCTTCAGCAGCAATCCGTGGCATGGTCACGGGCGGCACGTAGACCTGTTGCAAACTCACCGACTGTCCGTCGGTCGGTGCCATGCCGAAGGGGGTAATGTCCACACATTGGTCACGCAGCCATTGAATGTAGGAGTCCGGGATGGGCTGGGGGACCGTCGCGTCCGGCAGTCCACCCATTGACAGTTTTTTGGCCTCTGTACGAATCTCGGTAATCTTGTCCACCAGCGGCTGGCCATGATCTGCGTAGGGGATGACATGGACGTTGTATCGCTTCCACAGCGTCTGCACACGGTCGTCCCCCTGTTTCAGCAGCACATAACTGGGTTGAAGGCTGTCCCCGAATATCTTTA
>CAIYBH010000388.1 GCA_903924405.1 uncultured Planctomycetaceae bacterium
AGTCACTGAATTCTGCCGCAAGGTCCGTCACCGAAATCGGCTTTTCGCGTGACCACTCCAGCGATGTGAGTGCGTTCCACCATTGCCGCCTGCAGATTGCGGCTTCATCGCCTGCAGTGACAGCCTCAGGCAACACGACTGTGTCGGGATGGCGTGTAGAAAACGTGGCGGAATAAGCAGGAATTGGAGTGTCCAGCGACAGGAGGCCAAATCCAGCAGAGATCACCCAAAGATTTATGGGATGACCACCTGGTCGGAACGACTGAATTTCACGGGCGACAGACCAGTGATCGCCGGCGTAGAGACGTCGGGCCGTGACCGTACTGCCATGCCAATCGTCGGCATGCTTTTTCCAGGCCGCAACGCGACGAGGAATCGTCAACCCCTGAATATGGCGCAGTTGCAGGGAAACATCCGCTTCCACAGTCTTTTGCTTGGTGCAGGTCACTACCACATTAATTGGCTTCACGGCAGGCTCCTTTCACTTTACCTGAGGCCGAGCAGTTTGTGCATCTGGATACTGAGTCGCCATTGCGGGTGGCGCAGGCAATAATCTGCGGCAAGTTGCTGATTCTGGAGAAGCTCCGGTCCATCCATTGGCTGTAGAAAAAAGTGCCCGAACTTCAGGGAGGAGTAGCGATCCGGGGGCGCGTTCTTTTGTGGAAACACCAGTTTGAGCTCATCACCGGCCTGCACAGCAAGTTCGGTGCCGCCCTTCGGACTAACACAGACCCAGTCGACACCATCCGGGACCGGAAGCGTGCCGTTGGTTTCCACAGCGACTCCCATGCCATGCCGATGAAACGCAGCGATTAATTCCGTATCCAACTGAAGCAATGGTTCACCGCCCGTACAGACGACGAATGGCTGACCTCCACCAACCCAAAGAGTTGCAACCAGATCCGCCAGATCATCTGCAGACTCAAACCGGCCGCCGTGTTCTCCATCGATGCCAACAAAGTCTGTGTCACAAAACTGACAAACTGCGGTGGACCGATCGAACTGGCGACCAGACCACAGATTGCACCCAGAGAAGCGGCAGAACACAGCCGCGCGGCCAGCGTGCACACCTTCGCCCTGGAGTGTCAGGTAGAGTTCCTTGATTGAGTACGCCACAACTATCCCCCCTGCCCCTGAGCATATTTCGCAGGATCTGGCACACCAACTTCGGCAAAGCCGGCGAGTCGCAGCAGGCAGGCATCGCAGCGGCCGCATGCGATGCCATTTTCGATCGGTTGGTAGCAACTGCTGGAATTGGCGTAGTCGACTCCGAGCTTTAGCCCCTGTCGAATAATGTCGGCCTTTGTGTGCTTTATCAGTGGCGCGTGAATGCGAATACATTCTCCGGAAACACCAGCTTTGGTCGCCAGATTAGCCAGAACCTCGAATGCCTCGATGTATTCGGGGCGGCAGTCCGGGTAACCCGCGTAGTCGAGTGCGTTGACGCCAACAAAAATGTCGTGAGCACCGATGCCTTCCGCGTAGGCAAGTGCACAGGCAAGCAGTACGGTGTTTCGGGCTGGAACGTAGGTGACTGGAATTTCGTCGCTCATTTGCCGAACAGTCCGATCGACAGGCACCTCG
>CAIYBH010000389.1 GCA_903924405.1 uncultured Planctomycetaceae bacterium
AAACACGCGGCCTGTGCGGCGGAGAACCTGGGAGCAACGAGGCAATCCAAGCAGTTGGTTGTCGATCCCGATTCGGAGGTTCACGCATGCCGTCGCGTTGCGACTGAAAGGCGGGCGTCGTCAAGTTTTGGGGGGGGGACGTCCGCAAAGATCTCCAGATGGGTGGCCTCGCCTTGCTCGTGCCCTTTTTTGGTCCCCTCATCCCCGACCCTTCTCCCCCGCGGGGGCGAAGGGCAAAAATGCGCGGAACTTGACAGTCTGCTCACCGGTGCGCTGGAGAATGCTGGACGTACGTTTCGGCGGAGCGAAACGCGACTATAGCAGGTCCTGAATGATGCGGGCCGGCAGGACGCCTGTCAGACGCTGGTCCAGTCCCTGGTACCGAAAGGTCATCTTCTCGTGGTCATAGCCCAGCTGATGCAGCACGGTGGCATGAAAGTCCCGGATGTGTACCGGATCACGGACAATGTTGTAGCTGAAGTCATCCGTTTCGCCGTAAATAGTACCGCCTTTGAACCCACCGCCCGCCATCCACATGGTGAAACAGCGAGGATGATGGTCACGGCCATAGTTCGTCGGTGACAGCCCTCCCTGAGAATAAATCGTCCGGCCAAATTCTCCGCCCCAGATCACCAGTGTGCTGTCCAGCAGACCCCGTTGCTTCAGATCCGTGATTAATCCATAGGTCGGCTGATCGAGGTCCCGGCATTGATCCGGCAGTCGACCCGCGGCATTGGCGTGGGTGTCCCAGTTGTTGTGATAAATCTGTACGAATCGCACGCCGCGTTCCACCATCCGACGGGCCAGCAGCATCGTGTTGGCCAGAGTTCCGGGCTTTCGGGACTGTTCTCCGTACATTTCAAACGTGGATTCAGGTTCCGCTGCCAGATCGGTCAACTCGGGCACACTGGCCTGCATCCGAAACGCCAGTTCGTACTGGGCAATGCGGGTTCGAATTTCCGGATCCCCCAGCTGTTCGTAGTTCAACTGATTCAACGCATTCAGGCCGTCCAGTGTCTCGCGGCGAATCTCACGCGGTACCCCCGGTGGGTCATTGATAAACAGAATCGGATCGCCTGAGGTGCGAAACGCTGTGGCCGAGTACTCACCCGGCAGATAACCGGCCGACCAGAGCCGCGCGGAAATGGCCTGCACCTGTTCGGTGTTGGTGGGTCTGGCGACCATCACGACAAATGCCGGCAGATTCTGATTCAGTGATCCGAGGCCATACGAGGCCCATGCTCCCAGACACGGCCGCCCGGTGACCTGATTTCCGGTCTGCATCAAACTGATGGCTGGTTCATGGTTGATAGCTTCGGTGTGCATGCTGCGGACAAAGCACATGTCGTCCACCACTTTTCGCGTCCACGGCAGCAGCTCCGTGACCCACATCCCACACTGTCCCGACTGCTGGAACTGAAACATGCTGGGGGCAATCGGGAAGCGAGCCTGTCCGGACGTCATGGTGGTCAGCCGCTGGCCACCGCGTACCGTTTCCGGCAGATCTTTGTCGTACCAGTCTTTCATCTGCGGCTTGTAGTCGTACAGGTCCATCTGCGGCGGTCCACCGACCATGTGCAGATAAATCACCTGCTTGACTTTCGCCGGGAGGACTGTGGGTAGGGCACCGCCCGTGCCGCTACCAGCAGGGCCATCCTGCCCGGCTACGCCAGTTGAGGGCAGCAGTGAGGCCAGTGCGGCCGTTCCCAGCAGACTGCTGCCGGTTCCGAAAAAGTGCCGACGTGTGAGGTTCAGCCGCAGTTCGTTCAGGACTCTGTTCATGATGGTTCTTTCCGTCGATGGACCCGGTGAAGACTGTCCGTGACCACAGCCACGACATCCCTGCAGAGCACAACTACTTGTTCAGCACTTCATCAAGATTCAGCAGTTGATTGCAGAGCATTGTCCATGCGGCCAGTTCTCCGACCGACAGTTCGGGATCCGGGGTGGATTCACCCGACTGAATCAACTGCCGGGCCTCTGCCTCATGACCTGCATACCAAGCCCGCAGTCGCGTCAGCGATTGCGTCACAAGCGACAACTCCTCCGCACGGAAGGGGCGACAGAGCAGTCGTTCGGCCAGCCACTGCAGTCGGTCTTCGTCCGCAGTCTGACTATTCTTCAGACCCTGCTCCGCGAGGACTCGCGCCGCCTCAACAAACTGCTCATCATTCAGCGTGACGAGCGCCTGCAGGGGGGTGTTGGTCCGTTCTCTTCGCACCACGCATAATTCCCGGTTGGGGGCGTTGAACAGGTCCAGAGAGGCCGGTGGGGCCATCCGTTTGACGAAGGTGTATAAGCTGCGGCGATACAGATTTTCACCGGCATCCCGCTGGTAGCTGCGGGTGTTGCTGACATTCATCGCAATGGCTTCCCAGACACCCTCTGGCTGATACGGTTTGACGCTGGGCCCGCCGAGTCGCCGCACGAGCAGGCCACTGGTCGCCAGTGCGTGGTCGCGGACCATTTCGGCATCCATACGGAAACGCGGGCCCCGTGAAAGCAGACGATTGCCGGGATCTCGCTCGCGCTTTTCCGGGGTGACAATGGCCGCCTGACGGTAGGCCGCTGAGGTGACCATTTGCCGAATGAGTCGTTTGACATCCCAGCCATTTTCGCGGAAGTCCACAGCCAGCCAGTCCAGGAGTGGCTGGTTGACGGGAAGCTCACCCGTGACCCCGAAGTCGCCGGTCGTCTGGACCAAACCGGTTCCAAACACTTCCTGCCAGTACCGATTCACGGTCACGCGGGCTGTCAAAGGATGTTCCGGGCTGACCAGCCACTGTGCGAATCCCAGCCTGTTACGGGGCGCCTGAGCCGGGAATGCGGGCAGAACGGCTGGTGTTTCTGCCTGCACCTGTTCGCCGCGTTTGTCGTATTCGCCGCGAGTCAACACCCAGGCCGCGGCGGGTTCCGAACGCTCATGCATCACGTGAGCAATCGTGCTGCGGGCCTTAATTTCCGCCTGCTCGCGCTGCAGCCGGTCCCGCTGTTCCACGAGGGACTTCCACGGAGCGTCGAATCGCTTCAGCCAGAATTCATACAGGGACTGCACTTCCGCTTCTGTGCGATCAGTCGACGCTTTGGCCAGGATCGTTTCGAATCGAGTTCGATTGGCGAGGGCTTCCAGTTCCGCGGCCGACAGCGCCCGACGGTGCATCAGCAGACCCTGCATGGCCCCCGTAAACGGATCACTGACCGATCGTGATCCGAGGGTCCACGGGACGCTGGTTCGGATTGGCGCCTGCCCCAGACGATCGTTTTCAATATTCCGTTCCTGGAGTTTTCCGTTGAAGAAAATCTGGATGCCCGCTGCCGTGCGAGAACCATCGTAGGTCACGGCCACGTGCACCCACTCATTCGCCGGAATCTGCTGTCGACTCACGGTTTTCAAAGCCTGCTCCGGCCAGTTACTGACCAGATGCATGCCGATTCGCCGCTGCTGAATCCAGAAGTCCCAGCCCTGATACTTCGGTCCGGCATCCATTCGCGCACAAAGTGATCCGGAACCATCACTGGCCGGAACCTTGACCCACACGGCGCAGGAAAATGGCTGGTCGGCAGCAAAGTCCCCTGCGTCCGGAACCTCGCACACCTTGCCCTGTACGTTCAGAAAGGCGGTTCCCTGCTCTTCCTGCCACTGCGACGACTCGGGCAGATCCACGGTGCGATCTGTGTCCTGACCAACTCGCAGGGTCAGTTGTCGCCCCGATGGCTTGCCGCTCGGCCACTGCAGTTCGAGGCCGTCACGCGCGACCGGCTCCCCGAGGCTTTCCACGGTGGCTGAGGCCAACCAGGTCTGAAATTCAGGGCCAGCTGCGGCCTGACGGGACTGGACCGCCTGGTCTGCTGCGGCAATCAGATTCGGCAGCTGCGAGAATCGCTCGCGATCGGCTGGCATTGGCACCACGACGACCGGCGGCGTATCCCGCACGTTGCCGTCACGCACGGCCTGCGTGGTGTTGCTGAAGAAGGCCGACAGCTGATAGAACTCTTTCTGGCTGAGCGGATCAAATTTGTGGTTGTGGCAGGTGGCACAGCCCGAGGTCAGCCCGAGCCAGACTGCGGAGACCGTTTCGGTCCGATCCCGCGCGTACAGCACGGCGTACTCTTCGTCGATGATGCCGCCTTCGTTGGTGGTCATGTTGCAGCGGTTGAATCCCGATGCGATCTGCTGATCCAGCGTGGCGTTGGGCAACAGATCGCCTGCCAGGTTTTCCAGCGTAAACTGATCGAACGGCATGTTGCGATTGAAGGCCGAAATCACCCAGTCCCGCCAGGCCCACATTTCGCGGTAGTTGTCGAAGTGAATGCCGTGAGTGTCCGCGTACCGAGCGTAATCCAGCCAGTAGCGTCCGCGGTGTTCGCCCCATTCCGGCAACTGCAGCAGTCGGTCAACGTACCGTTCATAGGCCAGCGGGTCCTGGTCCTGCAGAAATTCCTGGAGCAGCGATTCGGCCGGCGGCAGCCCGGTAATGTCCAGCGCAGCTCGACGTGCAAGCACCCGCCGATCCGCTTCGTTCGCGGGTTCCAGTCCTGCGGCCAGCAGTTGCTGCAGTACGAATCTGTCAATCGGATTGGACTGCCAGTGTGCCCAGCGCTGTTGCAGGTCCGCCGGAACTTCCGGGACCTGGGCCTTGACCGGGGGCAGCAAGGACCAGTGTGCCTGATACTGAGCGCCCGCCTGAATCCATTCGGCCAGGCGCTGTTTCTGAATGGTCGACAGTGGTTTTTTGACCTCCGGTGGCGGCATGACCGTTTCCGGATCGTCCACATGGATGCGTCGGATGATCTCACTGGCATCCGGGTCGCCCGGCACAATCGCTCCGCCCTGCAGGGCCGCGTCGCGCTGGTCCAGTCTGAGGTCTGCTTTGCGGCTGGCACTGTCCGGCCCGTGACATGAAAAACAGTGCTCAGCGAGGATCGGACGAATATCCCGGTTGTACTCGACCTGATCCGCCAGACCAGGGGCCGTCAGCCCCAGCAGCAGGCACGAGGCCGCCAGAGAGTTCGAACAAATCCGCATGGAAGACGACTCCGTGGAGGGAGGGGACGCAGCGAGTCGCTCGCTGAATTCCGGGAACTGTGCATCACGCCATGTCGACATTCTGACGGCATGGCTGGCGTTTGTGTCCCAAAACTCCGGCGAATGCGCCCCCGATTATCAGGGACGGGAATGTCCTGTCAGCGGCAGGAAACAGGTGAATTTGCCGTGTTTTTCGGTTTTTTTCACCGAGGCAGCTGTGTCCCTCGAGGAAATCTTTTCCGTCCGGGATTGGCAGCGGTGGGGCGGTTTTGCTTCGGATTCAGGACCGCGGTGAATTTCCTGACGTCCGGCAAGATGCGGAAGCAGGCGTGGGGGAAACGAGGAATCTCCCTGAAAACCGCGTTGTTTTCCCGCAAGGCCACAAACTCCCGTTGCGAGTTCGTGGCTCAAACAGAAAGATGCGTTCCGGCACATGGGTTGGAGCGGTTGATTCCGGTCATTTGATGGACGATGATTGGCTGCACAGACGATGAATGGCAAGGGTCGTTCCGTGTCTCCCTCTCAGGTCGGCAGTTTCTTCAGTCAAGGCAATTCAGCGGCATGTCAGAGCGTCGGTCGCGTCGAAAAGTCCGTCGAACACGCGTTTCGGTTCACTCCGAAGAATCGCGTCCTGCGGCGTTCTGCCTGTGGCTGTCCGTGCTGGTGGCCTCGGCCGCGGTCGCTGTCTCTCCGTGGTTCCTTGGAGGCAACATTCCGCACGCGCGTCTGCTGTTGCAGTTGGCGGCCGTTGTCGCGTCGGTCCTGAGCCTGTTGGGGTGCTGGCTGGATCAGCGACTGCCGCAGCGACTGCCCCACAGCGTGATCGCTTTTCTGGGACTGGCCGCACTGGCCGGTCTGCAGCTGCTGCCGATTTTTGAACATCCGGCTCTGGCGATGGATCGTGCGGTCTTTCACGAGTTGGCCAATGGCGTTCCGGCGACCGTGGATCTGCCGTCGGGGCAGGGCTTCGCCCGGACTGTGATGCCCGGAGAAACCTGGCTGGCGCTGACCATGTTTCTCACGATGGCACTGCTGGCGATGGTGTTCGTGGCCACCACAGGCACCGTCTGGCGGATGGTCACGGCCGCTGGTTCGCTGGTCGTGAGTGCTGTTCTGATGGCCGTCATGGGGCTCAGTCAGCAGCTGGGTTCCGTGGAAGTCGTTGTGGGCAATCAGTGGAAAATCAGCAACTCGCCGCCTTTCGGTTGTTTCGTCAATCCCAACAATGCCGCGGGCTGGATGATGATCAGTCTGTCCGCCGCATTGCTGTGCTCGGGCGTTTCCTTCGGCAAGACACCGGAGCGTCCTGTCGCTATGCAGCGTCGGATGGACTTGAAAGAGCGGTTGGGCCTGACGATCGGCACCATCGCGCGACAGATCGGTGGCATGACGCCGGCGCAGATTGCCACGTCGCTCGCCTGCGTGCTGCTGCTGGGGGCGATTGCCGGAACGTTGTCTCGCGCGGGAATCGCCGCGGGATGTGTGGGGGCCATCAGTTTCTTTGCCAGTCGCATTCGCACGCAGCGCTGGCTGCTGGCCCTGTGCGGGATGCTGCTGCTGCTGCTGCTGGCCGGTGGTTTTCTGCTGCTGCTGGATCTTGATACGCCGATCCTCTCGGAACTCAGCACACTCAAGGATCCCGTATCCGCCTCCACCATTCGCGTGGTGCACTGGGGAGATACGCTGGCTGCGATTTTTGACTTTCCGCTCCTTGGCAGCGGCCTGGGGGCTTACAGTTATGCGAACCTGCCGTACCAGCGGCACTTCACCGGATGGTGGTTTGAGCACGCGGACAATCAGTACTTTGAAGTGCTTGTGGAAGCCGGGCTGGTAGGCCTGTTGTTGTACGGACTGATTGCCTGGAGTGCCGCGCGAACGGCTTTGCGACTGGCTTTTCCCGGCGGTGACTCCGGCGTCTATGTTCGCCGTCGTTATGCCGACTGGACGGGCTCCGCCATTCTCTGTCTGCTGTTTTCTCTTGCCGGGCAGTTGTTCTTCGACTTCAGTATCAGCCTGCCATCGGTACTGGCTGCGCTGGTGATGATGCTGGCCATTCAGGACCGTCGACTGGTTGAAGTGCAAACGCTCGCCGCACGCACTCCTTCGCAAACTCCGGGTTCCGATTCCGACGTCGAAGTGGATGCTGAAGCGACGTCCCGTTTTGGTTGGCTGTCCGATTTCCAGCCATCGCTGATCAGTGGCGTCTGGCTGCTGACGATTGTGGCGACGGCTGCGCTGGTACCGGATACCCGCAAGGCTGTCTCCAGCTATGAAGCCTATGCGCCAGCACGACGCATGATTGATCGACCCCACCCCGATGTGCTTGAGGAATCCGGGGACAAGACGCTGGCAGCTCTGAAAGCGGTTTTGCCCATTCGCCCTGAGGACGAGAACGTGCAGCGACTGCAGGTGCAGTTGATGCGCGTTATGGCTCAGCGGGAACTGTACCTCAACGCCACGGCCGGTACCAAAGTGCCGCTGCAGGATCGGCGGAACGTACTGGCCCGCCTGGAGACCTCGGAGTACGCGATTCGGTACATGTCTCTGAACGAACCGGAACAATCCGGCACGATGCGGGAACCGTTTCTTGCCGCGTTGAAGAAGTACCCGTGGCGTGAGGAATCCCGCAAGTTGCTGGCTCGTTCCGCCTTTGTGCCCGGTGTCGCTTCCGAACTGTTTGCTGCCGATCAGTTTTTCCTGGCCGAACCTGACGAAGACCGCATTCTCAAACACGTGCTCTTCAGCGAACCTCATTCTGCGCGCCGTCTGACGGCCCTGGGGCACTGTCTGATCCTTGCCAATCGTGAGGAAGAGGGGTTGTTGTGCTGGCAGCAATCGATTGCCGACTCGGAAAAATTCCGCGCGGATATTTTTCGCATCGGAACGAAGCTGTTCGGTCTCGACGCCATGCTGAAACGCTTTCCGCTGGAATCCTTCGAAAACAGCGCTGGTGCGGCGGTCGCCCTGGGAAAAAGTGAGCTGCGGACACAGTTGCTGGCGATCTCTGACCAGCTCTGGACCGAAAAGCCACCACGGCTGACCACGCCCATCATCGTGCTGCGTGCCGATCAGCTGGATCTGATGCAGCGCTCGGCGGAAGCCTTCGTGGTTCTCCGCGAGGCCCTTGATCAGTCGCCTGACGACCTGATCCTGCGTCGCAAACTGGCCACGCTGCTGGAAAGCAATGGGCTCTACGAAGAAGCCTACAACGAATGGATGCGGGTTGACGAATTCGAGCCGGGGCAGGCAGACACCACGGCAGCACTCAAACGACTCATCAAGCTGCCCCCCAAGCGCCTCGACTAGAGCAAAAAGGGGTCAGGTCTCTTTTTCGGGCGTTGAGTGGCGGGGGGCTGTCTGATCGGCTATATCTGCGGACCGGTGCGAGACCATTTCCTTCCCTGTCAGGCCTGCCACGATGATGCTTCCCACCATGCTGCAATTTCTGAGTCACGTTTCCGCATGCTGTCTGCTGGCGTTCGTTGCCTGCAATTCCGTAGCGAATGCGGACGATCCCCTCGTTCTCATTTCCTCTTTCGCCAGTCCGCCGCAGGGGGGGATCAGCGCGCTGACCCTGGATCCAAAGACGGGTTCCCTGACGCTGCGGCACAAGACGGTTGACATTCCCCAACCCTTCTTTTTCGACGTGTCACCGGACCAGCGGACGGTTTACAGTATTTTCGCCGAAACCTTCGGAGGCTCCCAGCACGAAGAAGTTGCTGCGTGGAGTCTCGATCCTCGGGCGGGCACCCTGCAACTGATCAACCGCCTGTCGTCCCGTGGGACGGCCTCCTGCTTTGTTGAGTGTGATCCGACGGGCAGGAGCCTGTTGGTGGCCAACTATGCCAGTGGCAGCGTGATTTCCATGAGTCTTGCGGACGATGGCCGACTTTCGGCGCCCGTGAGTTTTGTGCAGCATACAGGCAGCAGCATCAATCCGGAGCGGCAACGTGAGCCGCACGCCCACTGCTTTGTCATCAGTCCCGACGGCAGGTTTGCATACGCGGCCGATCTGGGGATCGATCAGATTGTCTGCTATTCGCTGGACGCCGCAACGGGCACCCTGCGTCCGGCGGCGCAACCGTTTGTTCGCACGCCACCGGGGGCAGGGCCGCGGCACCTGACGTTTCACCCGAACGGTCGCTGCCTGTATGTGATCAATGAACTCTCCAATTCGGTCACGCACTATGATTACACGGCTGAAACCGGCATCCTGATTGAACGTCAGACTCTGTCGACACTCCCACCGGATTTCACGGGTGTCAGCTACTGCGCCGACCTGAAGATCACTCCCGACGGTAAATTTCTCTACGGCACCAATCGCGGCCACGACAGCGTTGCGATGTATCGCATAGGCGACGATGGATCACTGACGCTGCTGGGGATTCAGCCCAGCCTTGGAAAAGGGCCGCAGAACCTGGCCATCACGCGGGACGGCGGCCTGCTGCTGTGTGCCAACATGCCCGGAAACAACGTCGCCGTCTTTCGCATCGACGCGCAGTCCGGACAACTCACATCTGTTGGATCCCCTTTGCAGATTGACTCGCCTTCATGCATTCGGATCCTGCGCTGAAGTCTGGCCAGCACCTGCAGGTTCGTTAGACGCAGGCCTGCCGCCCGTGGCCGGCGATGTCACTGCCTCCGGGACTCCCGAAGTTTCTCCCGGACCTTCCTCATGGCTTTTTTTTCTGCTGTCGGAGCTCCATATGTCCACTATCCAGCGACTCGGTTGTCTGATTCTGCCTGCGCTGCTGACCAGTTCACTGGCCGCCGACGATTTCCAGTATCAGTTCGAGAGCATTGCCATTCCCAAAGCGACGGCGGAAGAGCCGGTACGGGCAGAACTTTCGTGGGCTGCGGCCTCGGACTACCTTGAACAGGGCTCGCTCGCCTGGAGTGGTCAACGCAAATGTGTCAGTTGTCACACCAACGGCACCTACATGACCATGCGCCCGGCCCTGACCAAATCGCTCGGGGCTCCCAACGAAGCCAACCGTCTGTTTTTTATTGAACAACTGACGAAACTGAAGGCCGAACCCGCGGACCGACTGCGGCAATCCACTCGGCCAGCTCAGGTGATTTATATCGCTGCGGGGCTGGCTGAATGGGATGCGAATGTGACCGGGGCTTTGTCGCCGGAAACGGAACAGGCCCTCGAACTGATGTTCTCAATTCAGAATGAAGACGGCACGTGGGGTACGCTGGACTGCTGGCCGCCGTTTGAATCGGATGCCTACCACGAAGCGACCGTTGCCGCAATGGCTGCTGCCACCGCGCCGGGCTGGATCACACGAGTCAGTCAGTCTCCGGAAACAGCAGCGCAGTTCACGGCCCTTCAGAAGCTTCAGAATTACCTGCGCACCCAGCCGCCTCTGCACGACTACAGCCGCGTTCTGCTGCTGTGGAGCGCGGCTCGCATGCCCGATCTGCTCACCGAACAGCAGCGAACCGAATTGATGCAGTCGCTGACACAGCATCAGAAAGCAGACGGCAGCTGGTCGATCCGTTCGTTCGCGGCTCCCGAAGCCTGGGGCGGTGGTAATCGCGCCGAAAAACTTCGCGCCGAGACAGATTTTCAGGATCCCCCGGGGGATGGACATATGACCGGACTGGCCATCATCGTGCTGCGGGAAAATGGCGTTCCCGCGTCCGACGAACGCCTGCAAAAGGCCATTCAGTGGCTGAAAACATCGCAGCGGGAAAGCGGACGCTGGTGGACTCGTTCGCTGAACACGGATTCCTGGCACTTCATCACGTACAGTGGTACGGCGTATCCGCTGCTGGCTCTGCAGATGTGCAATGAAACGCCGCCTCAGCCAGCCGCGCAGTAGCCGTTGCCCGCCTTTTTTCACACGACCTCAGACAACGCCTGACCAGAGCAGGCCGCGTCCTGAAGGCGTCTGATCAGTCCATAGAGAGTTCCTGTCATGTTGAACACTTCGCTGCCGCACGATCTTCGTCATTGCAAAGGGCGAGGATACTGTCCTGAGGTGATGTCTGCTGTTGTGCCGGCTCGCTCATGGTTCCGCATCCTCACCCTGGTCGTGGTCTCCTACAGCAGTGCCTACACAACGGCCGCTGATCCGCCACTTAACCACACCAATGTGGTCGTCTTTATAGTGGACGATCTCGGGCAGCGTGACCTGCAGTGCTACGGCAGTTCCTTCTATGAAACGCCTTCCGTCGATCGACTCGCCGCAGAAGGACTGCGATTCACCAACGCGTATTCGGCCTGCCCGGTCTGTTCCCCCACACGTGCCAGTCTGCTGACCGGACGCTATCCGCAACGCTCAGGCATCACCGACTACATCGGAGCCGCGCAACCTGACAAGTGGAAACGCAACACACGCCATCTCCCGGCCACCTACCGCACAGAACTGCCGCTGGAGGAAGTGACGGTGGCGGAGCTGCTGCGTTCGGCCGGCTACGCCACATTCTTCGCAGGAAAATGGCATCTCGGCGGGGATGGATTTGCCCCCGAGGACCAGGGGTTTCAGGTGAATCTCGGAGGCCTGGCTCAGGGGGGACCGTATGGTGGCCGGAAATATTTTTCGCCCTACGGAAATCCGAAACTTCCCGATGGGCCGCCGGGTGAACATCTCCCCGATCGACTGGCCCGCGAAGCTGTGCAGTTTATCACCCGCAACCGGTCACAGCCCTTTCTGGTCTGGCTGCCATTCTATTCCGTGCACACACCACTCATGGCCCGCGCTGATCTGCAGCAGAAGTACGAACAGAAACGTGCCGAACTCACCAGGACGGATCAGTTTGACGATGAACCCCCGCGCAAAGTTCGTATGTCTCAGGATCACGCCATCTATGCGGGTATGGTCGAGGCGATGGACCAGGCCGTGGGCCAGGTGCTGAACAGCCTTGATCAGCTGCAGTTGCGTGAGAACACGCTGGTGATCTTCACCAGTGACAACGGCGGGCTGTCCACGAGTGAAGGCTCTCCGACCTCGAATCAGCCGTTGCGGGCCGGCAAGGGCTGGCTCTATGAGGGGGGAATTCGGACGGCGTCGATCGTCAGCTGGCCGGGACGAATTGCGGCCGGTGGCACCAGCGATGCTCCGATCATGAGCGTTGACTATCTGCCGACGATCCTGGAGGCCTGCGGAGTTCAGCCGCCAGTTTCCCTGAAACTGGACGGCGTCTCGCTTCTGCCGCTTGCAGAACGGAATCAGACCACGGCTCTGAAGCGGCCTTTGTTCTGGCAATATCCGCATTATGGGAATCAGGGGGGAGCCCCGGGGGCCGCTGTGCTGGACGATGGCTGGAAGCTGCTGGAATGGTTTGACGACGGTCGCACCGAATTGTTTTTCCTTCCTGACGATCCGGGCGAACGCCTGAATCTGGCCGACAAACATCCCGACGTGGTCACTCGGCTGCGAAACCAGCTGGCCGTCTGGCAGAACAACACAGGCGCCTTAAAATCCTCACCCAACGGGAAATGGGATCCGCAAGGCCCTGACGGGCGTAAGTAGGACACTGGACTGACGCCCATTGTTGCAAAATATATCCTACGCATGATAATTTAATATACGTAAGGGGATAAAATGCCGCGTCCAGACACCATCGGGCTGCTGCTCTGTCTGCTCGGACTGATTACCGGGCTGCCGGTTGCCGCGCAGGACCGTCTGCCATTTTTACGCCATACCATTGACGGTGAAAATCGCAACAGTGCGTGTTGTCTGATTGATGTGAATCGTGACGGGCAGATGGACATTGTCTGCGGAAATCACTGGTACCAGTCGCCAGGCTGGCAACGCCATGCGGTACGGACGGTGGATGTCATTCGTGGTCGGCAGGACGATTACTCCAATCTGGTACTTGATGTCAACAACGATGAATTCCCGGACATCATCAGTGCAAACTACCGAAGTCAGAGTCTGTACTGGCTGGAAAACCCCGCGGCGCCGGACCAGCCCGATCGGGAGTGGCGTCGTCACGAGATTGCCAGACCGGGGGCGATGGAAACCGGACGGCTCGCGGACATCAATGGTGACGGAACCCCTGATATTCTGCCCAACGGCACCACCTTTGCCGCCTGGTGGAGCCTGCGAGCGGGAGCTGTTCCGAACTGGGAACGTCATCCGCTGCCGTCCGAACTGGCCGGACATGGGCTGGGCCACGGTGACATCAACGGAGATGGACGCGTAGATGTGGTGGGGCCAGGGGGCTGGGCCGAAGCACCCGTTGACCGCGAGCGTGACCGATGGGCATTTCATCCCGAGTTTTCGCTGGGTAAGGATGCCTCAATCCCGATACTCGTGGAAGATGTCGATGGGGACGGTGATCGGGACCTTGTCTGGGGGCGTGGCCATCAAACAGGGCTGTGCTGGCTCGAACAGACCCCACCGACACTCGCAACGGACCGCACATGGACCTTTCATGTGCTCGACAGCAGCACCAGTCAGAATCACAGCCTGCTGTGGCGGGACGTGGATGGCAATGGTCGCAGCGAGTTGATTACCGGAAGTCGATTCCTGGCGCACGATGGTCGGGATGTGGGCGAAGCCAATCCGCTGACCATTCTGTCCTGTGAATACAATCCTGAGTCGCGCACGTGGCAAAGACGATTGATCAGTCTGAGCGACCGAGTGGGTTGGGGAGTGGATCCCAAAGCCGCTGACGTGGATGCAGATGGCGATGATGATCTGGTGTGTGCCGATCTGAGCGGCCTGTATCTGCTGGAAAATCGCAGGATTGTCCGGGATGAGTCCGTTTCTGTCGCCACTGGTCCGCAGCCAGAGGACGCGATCGATGAGTCCGTGATTGACGCGGGGACCTACCAGCACACAGATCTGTCGACTGTCGTGGAAAATGGAGTGTCGCGACCACTGGCAACTCCGGCAGATGCCGGTTTGCGACGACAGCATATTCTGCAGGGGCTGAGTCTGGCGATGGGCCCCGTTCCGGATTCCACGCAGCGATGTCCGCTTGAGGTAAAGATTCACAGCAGTGAGACGGCGGAGGGGCTGGTACGTCAGCGAATCTCCTGGGCCCCGGAACCTGGAGATCGCGTTCCTGCATGGCTGCTGATTCCGGAAGGACTCACAGAACCTGCCGCAGCGATGCTCTGCCTGCACCAGACCACAGGGATTGGAAAGGACGAACCTGCGGGGTTGGGTGGTCTGCCCAATCTTCACTATGCTCTGGAACTGGCTCAACGGGGCTACGTGTGTCTGGTTCCGGACTATCCGTCGTTTGGTGAGTATCCGTGGGACTTCAGGACCCAGGGAAAACACTACGCCAGTGGCAGCATGAAAGCCATCTGGAACAACATGCGCGCCGTGGATCTGCTGCAGGGCCTGCCGCAGGTCAATCCGGAACGCATTGGCTGCATTGGGCACTCCCTTGGCGGCCACAACACGCTGTTCACCGCAGCGTTTGATCAGCGACTGAAAGCCGTCATCACCAGTTGTGGCTTTACCGGGTTTCACGATTACTATGGCGGCAACCTTGCCGGCTGGACCAGCGATCGATACATGCCACGAATCCGTGAACAGTACGGGAACGATCCGAATCGGGTTCCGTTTGACTTTCAGGAAGTTCTTGCGGCGATCGCGCCGCGAGCCGTATTCGTTTCTGCACCACTGAACGACGACAACTTTGACAATGCCGGTGTGCGTCGCGTTGTTACCGAAGCAGCGAAGGTTTATCAGATTTTCGGTGTTTCAGAATCACGATTGACCACGGCCTACCCGGATTGTGGCCACGACTTTCCGGAATCGACACGAAATGACGCGTGGCAGTGGCTTCAGCAGCACCTCTGAAGAAAAAAAGGAAGAAAAAAAGGGGTCTGGTCTCAATTCTGCAGTTAGTTCCGCGCTGCGAGTCTCTGAAGGTCTGGTTTGGTGGGAAACCACGGATAGACACAGATGAACACGGATGGCTGGTGCCGGGGGGGGAGAAATCGGCGGTGGACTGAGGGAAAGGGTGTCTTGTCGCGATTTTGTTTGAGTCAACCTGGGTTCTAAAGCCCCGCGCATCGCTGAGTAGAACGGAAAAGTAGAATGTCCCCTTTTCAGAGGCGGATGTACCAGCGACGATGCTCCAGCAGACGACAGGCACACCAAACGGTGCCGATAAAGATGAGGCATGCAAGGGTCAGTTGTGATGCTGTGGCTGCATCGGGGACCGAGGGGCTGATGATCCAGCCGGCGATGTCATGAAACAGATAGGCTGCCAGGGAATTTGTGCCCAGCGTTCGGAACAACGGAACCTGCCAACCCAGTCGATCACTGAGCAGATGAAATATTCCAAACACGATCAATGAACAACCGGCGGAAAAGATTGTGTAGGAAATCGATGCGGCACGCTGGGTCATCATCCAGTAGTTCCACTGACGCTGTTCGGCAGACGGTGGACGCTGAAACGGCAATTCCATGATTGTTCCCTGCCAGCGGGTCCAGCGTGCTGCTGATGGAATGACTG
>CAIYBH010000390.1 GCA_903924405.1 uncultured Planctomycetaceae bacterium
CAAACGTGGCAAATCACATTTAAAAACTCGTTATTAGCGGCTCCCGCCGTCCGTATCCTAAGCCTTGAACAAACCTCGTGATTTCATTGCTCTCACAGCGCGATGTGCAGATCGCACCCGTTCGAAAGCGTCATCACGTGCAGGAATAACGCGGAGCCCACAACGGCTATGGTCGCATGAAGCATGCTTAGGCCCCCGGATTTGGGCAGGCAATATGCCATACAGATCATCATCAGCCTGAGGGCAGCCGTTAATTTCCGTTTGTTTGAATTCAGGCCAGCAGCATCGACCGGCCGGTGGTGCGCCAAGGTTGCTATGACGCAACCTGCAAGGAGCTCCCAACTTCTGGTAGGCAATAGATAGAACGCAGCGGCGCGATGCGTTGTGTTCAGGATAAGCATCAGCAGGTAAGATAGCAGTGTGGCAGTAAGCAGAATCCCCGTGCAAGTGGACCGGCGGAGATTTTTGTGAATCAGGTACAGGGCAATTGGATACAGGATGTAGAATTGTTCTTCGACAGCCAGTGACCACATATGAAGTAGTGGGGTGGATTCTGCGGACTGCCCCCAGTAATCCCCCGCCAGACGCCAGAAAAGAAGATTGGCTGATGACCCAAGTGTTGCAAGTGACTGCAATGCAAGTGCGCGCCATTCGTCGCCGTAAAGCGTAAAGTAGCCGGAAATCATTCCTGCTATGATCATGACTGCAAGCACAGGAAATAACCGGCGAATCCGGCGTCCCCAAAAACTGCGGAATGAGAATGTGTTCTCGTCGAAACTTCGAAGCAGTATCCCGGTGATCAGAAAGCCGGAGATGACGAAGAAAACGTCCACTCCAAGGAAGCCATTTGGAAGGATTTCCGGAAAAAAATGAAAAACCACTACCGGAATGATTGCCAGGGCTCTGAGGCCATCAATTTCAGGGCGGTATTGCTGTTTTTGCACGACGATCTCCGTTGGGCTGCGTATTCAAACAACTATAGCACCGTATCAGGGGAACATTGTCGCTTTTTACCCCTTCCCTTCATTCCCCGGCAAGCTTTGCGAGCAAGCTTTTGTGTTGCTGGACTTCAATCTCAGGATGTGGTCGCAGCAAAACTGCTAGGGATCGCATTCACGAGACCGGCTCCATGTGCCGCAGGCCTGCATGGCGAGATGATTTTGAAAGGTTCATGATTATTTTTGACTTGAGCGCGGCAACACTTTTTTAGCTGGATACGGCCGTGAGCTTGCGGTGAGACCGTTTCGGACGAATGATACGCGACGATTTATCAGTTTCACTGCCTTCCGCCATTCCGGTTCCGACTCCTTCACAGTCGCGGCTCAGAAGGATGATTGTCAGGCCTCGTGCCCGAGATCCCATGTCTGAAACCGTCCATCGTGCAGCGCGGAAGCGATCAGCAGTCCGTCCACCCCCGCTGACCGGGCCGCCTGAACACATTGTGCTGAGTGTACGCCACCGCCGGTGATCACAGACAACCCCGAGTGGCTGCGTTTCAGGGCCTGACACACAGTTAACGTTGGGACCCCGTCACCTGTGCCAACCACAGCAACATCGAGGACGATGATTTCACGCAGCCCGGCGTCAACAAGATCCGCAACAAGGGCTTGAGACGGCATCCTGCGGTAATCGTGATCCACGACCTGCAACAGGCCTGATTGCAAGTCCAGACTTACCAGCACATCCTGAGGAATGCCATGCGCGATTAATGCAGAGAAGTCGGTCCACGTTTCCGTCGCCACCACAAGCCGAGAGTCTCCAACTGCCCCGCGAAGGGCAGCAAGGCCAGCGAGGTCCCTGACACCAGCGTCCAGAATCAATTCAATCTCGAGGCCCGCGATGTCGCGCAGCACACTGAGATTTGGACTTTGCTCCAGAATCCCGTCCAGATCGGCCACATACAACGTACGACAACCGGTGGCCGTCTGTATTGCATTCACGACATCAAGCGGGTGTGTACTTTCCGTCAGGCAACTGCTGACCGGACGATACTCGGCGCGACGACCGGCAACTGCCCGCACGACAACTCCGTGCCGAAGATCCACGACCGGAATGATCTGCATACGAAACCTCCGGGCCGACTTTTGCGTTCGCCAGTCAACCTCGCGACGCGATATGTCGGAGGTAGTCACCGTACTCGTTGCTGTAACGCGCCGCAAGAGTCAGCAGCCGGGCCTGATCAATGAACCCGTTTCGCCACGCGATTTCCTCAGGACAGGAAATCTTCAGCCCCATACGTTTTTCAATCGCCGACACGAAATTTCCAGCATCCAGCAGAGAATCATGC
This sequence comes from uncultured Planctomycetaceae bacterium, assembly GCA_903924405.1. GTDB lineage: Bacteria > Planctomycetota > Planctomycetia > Planctomycetales > Planctomycetaceae > SXXK01. Next base: position 2,288 of record CAIYBH010000390.1, read on the forward strand.
GTTCCCGTGTCCAGCCATGCAAACCCACGCGACAACAACTCAACATGCAGCGTGCCTCGATGCATGTACTCCCGGTTCACATCCGTAATTTCCAGCTCACCACGCCCCGAGGGCTTCAGGTTTCGACTGATCTCCACTACCGAATTGTCATAAAAGTACAACCCAGGCACGGCGAAATCTGACTTCGGCTCACGCGGCTTTTCTTCCAGGGAGCAAGCTCGGCCGTCCGGCCCGATTTCCACCACGCCGTAACTGCGCGGGTCACGCACTTGATATCCAAAAATAGTCGCCCCGGCAGATCGCGCGGCTGCCGCTGCCAGAATCGCTCGAAAGCCCCGCCCGTAGAAAATGTTGTCCCCAAGGACCAGAGCCACATTGTCGTCGCCGATGAACTCTGCCCCCAGAATAAAGGCCTGCGCCAGCCCCTCCGGTCGCTCCTGCACCACGTAGTCGAAACGCATCCCCCACGCAGACCCGTCCCCCAGCAGCGTTCGGAATCCGGGCAGGTCACGCGGCGAGGAAATGATCAATACCTCACGAATTCCAGCCAGCATCAACGTCGACAGGGGATAGTAGATCATCGGCTTGTCATAAACCGGCGCCATCTGCTTGCTGATCCCATGCGTGATGGGAAACAGTCGAGATCCGGTCCCGCCCGCCAGAATAATTCCCTTACTGAATCCAGACATCAACTCACCCTTCTCATTCTCATTGTTTCAACCCGGTGCAGCCCCCCGCTCTTCAATCCGGTTCAGTTGGCAGTCTCCAGCCCCAGTCGCTCACGTCGATACTTGCCACTCTGCACGCGTTCGACCCACTCTGTGTGCTCCAGATACCAGCGGACGGTCAGTTCCAGCCCGGAGGCAAAATCCTGTTGCGGTTTCCAACCCAACTCGCGTTCGATCTTTGAGGCATCAATGGCATACCGTCGGTCATGCCCCGGGCGATCACGCACGTACTGAATCAGGGATTCACAGGGAGCCTGTCCGGTCTGAGGTCTGAGCCGATCCACCAGACTGCACACCTGTCGCACAATCGCGATGTTTGTCTGCTCGTTATTTCCGCCCACATTATAACACTCGCCAATACGCCCCCGGGTGAGCACAGTCTCAATCGCCGCGCAGTGGTCTTCCACATACAACCAGTCACGAACGTTCAGGCCGTCTCCATAAACAGGTAACGGCCGCCCTTCAAGAGCATTCAGAATCATCAGTGGAATCAGCTTTTCTGGAAACTGATACGGCCCATAGTTATTGGAACAATTGGTGATCAGGACGGGCAAGCCGTAGGTGTGCAGATAAGCCCGCACAAAGTGATCCGAGGCCGCTTTGCTGGCGGAATACGGACTATTCGGCGAATAAGGTGTCTCTTCCGTGAACAATCCAGTTGCCCCCAGCGATCCATACACTTCATCCGTCGAGACGTGCAGAAATCGGAATTGCTGCTTCAGGCCTGTCTCAAGAGTCCCATACCAGGCCCGGACTTCCTCGAGCAGCCGGCACGTACCGAGGACATTTGTTTCCACAAAGGTCAATGGCCCGTCAATCGATCGATCCACATGCGACTCGGCAGCGAAATTCACGATCGCCACAGGTTGGTGTGTCTTCAACAACTGCTGCACAAGAGCTCTGTCGCCAATATCACCTGTCACCAGCTGATGATTCTGATGGGTGGGCAGGGAATCCGGGTTGCCGGCATACGTCAACTTGTCGAGATTGATGATGTGATATCGCCCGGCTGCACAAGCCCGTCGTACAAAACAACTGCCAATGAAGCCTGCTCCACCTGTTACAAGGATTGTCTGCATGCGATTTTATCTCTCACGAAATCATCAACCGGCATCGAACACACGACAAGGCACTGTCCGAGACGGTTCCTGCAAAAGTTACTCCCAGACCCAGTTTTTCATGGCTCGCAACAGGGCATCATGCACAGTGCTCATGCGAATCCCGGCTGCCAGCGCCTTGCCGGAATCCAGTACACAGTTCGAACGCGGGGCCCGCGCTGCCAACTGCATGAACTCAGCGTCATCTCTGAAGAACCGAAACTCCTTCGCAGACAATCCCGTCTGCTGAATCATCGATACAACCTCGGAAGTCGTCACGACACCCGGATTTGTCAGGTTGTAGATTCCGAAAGGCACCTGCATTGTCCAGCAGTCCACACACGCCGCCACAAACTCGGTCAGCTGCGACAAACTGTTCGTTGCCTCCAACAGTGTCGAATAGCGCAGAAGTTTGGAGATGTAGTTGCGCGAGGAGTCACGTTCGTCAAAGGGAATTCTTAGTCTCCAGACAAAGCACTTCTGCGCATCCACCAGCAGTTCTTCGCCTAACGCTTTGCACCCGGAATAGAAGCTGCAGTTGTTCTGGCGGAAGGAGAAATTCGCCGGATCAGTTTCGCGAAATCCGGAACCGTCCGCGCGACATCCTGTGTAGATACAGCCGGAAGAAACGTGCCCCCACGGAACCCCAAGCGTCTCGCAGGCCTGACGAATCACACCCGGCAACAGGGCGTTGCCAGCCAGACACTCCGTCTTTGCCACTTCACAGGCATCAACATTTGGCCGCCCAGTATAGCCGGCAGCATTGATCAGGAACCGCGGCTTCACAGCTCGCAGATAGTCTGTCAGCACGTCCGGTGAGGTGTAGTCGACACTGGCACGGGACAGCGAAACCCATTCCAGCTGCCGTCGCTGCAGTTCGGCCTGGAATGCCTGCCCCACATAACCTGATCCACCCAGCAACACGATCATACAGTACCCGCTATCCTGACGACTGGGAAAACTGACTCCTGACCCTCAACGCAAAACTCTGCCGGCCGCCGCATAGATCCTGCGGCACAGCATCCCGACCGCGCCTCTCTGCCATTTGTACCACCGATCAGCCGCATTCGCTGCTGTTTCGGTCGAGCTCAGACGGAAGTTGCGGCAGGGCCCACGAAAAAACGCCACGACCATTCAGGCCCGGCGAATCCTGTCCTGCCCCTCTTGAACCGACTTCGTGGCGTTGCGTGTGTCCACAACTAACGAACAATGCCTGACGATCAGTTCGTAATCAAACGCTGAATGATCCGTGGCAATCAATACGCAGTCCTGGTCCCGCAGGTACTCCGGCGTCAGTGGCTGACTGGTCATCGCCGGCAACTCATGATGACCGGCGCGGCCAATGTTCGCAACATGCGGATCACTGTACGTCAGAATCGCCCCGCGTTTCCACAACAATGCCGCCAGTTCCAGGGCGGGACTTTCACGAAAATCATCCACATCCTTTTTGTAGGCCATTCCCAGAATTGCAATACGACTGCCGCGGATTGGCAGACGCCGCTCATTCAGAAACTCGCCGAGCCGATCCACTACGTACTGCGGCATCCGGGTGTTCACTTCCCCCGCAAGTTCAATAAACCGTGCGCTCATCCCGTTGCGCCGCGCCAGCCAGCTCAGATAGAAGGGATCGATCGGGATGCAGTGGCCCCCCAACCCCGGTCCGGGGTAGAAGGCCTGAAATCCGAAGGGCTTCGTCGCCGCCGCTGCCACAACTTCCCAGATGTCAATCCCCATGCGGTCGAACAGCACTTTCAACTCATTGACCAGCGCAATGTTCACACAGCGATAAGTGTTCTCAAGAATCTTGCAGGCCTCGGCGACTTCTGCACTGCTGACTGGTACAACCTGGACAATCGCGTGCCGATACAGGTCACAGGCAAGTTCCAGACTGGCCGAATCCATGCCCCCCACCACTTTGGGAATACTGGCGGCCGTAAAGTTCTGATTTCCAGGATCCTCACGCTCCGGACTGTAGGCCACGAAAAAGTCTGCTCCACAGCGCAGCCCCGCGGGATTTCCCTGCAGTATCGGAACCAGGACGTCACGCGTTGTGGTCGGATACGTGGTACTTTCCAGGATCACAAGCTGACCAGGACGCAATGCTCTGGCAATCGCATCCGCGGTCTGTTCAATATAAGTCAGGTCCGGATCGCGACTGGCGTTTAACGGGGTCGGAACACAGATCACAATCGCATCCGCCTCACTCAGACGACTCATGTCCGCGGTAGGCTCGAACAAATCCCGATCCAGCCACCCCTGAATGGTGGCGGATTGCATGTGCCGAATGTAGCTGACCCCCTCTTTCAGGGATTGCACTTTGGCCCAGTCGACATCAAATCCCACGCATCGCAGGCCAGCCGACGTAAAGGCATCGATCAACGGTAGTCCGACGTACCCCAGCCCGACGACACCCACCACTGCAGATTTCGTGCGGATCTTTTCAAACAGCTCTGCTGCGACAGCAGTTGCGACGGCGTCTGCCATCCGCGCTTCTCCCTGAACCCTGATTTTTTGACAAGCCCCAATCGTCAGACACGCACCACGGGTTTGCCCGACCGGCGGAAACATATCCCAGAGAATTCCGTTCCGCCTGAAAACATTTGCTGGTAGTGAAGAAATACGCTGATGAGGGGCGCCGTGACAGGTGTTTTCCGATTTTTCGGTAAACGGGCGGGTGTTCGGGGAGCGGGGAGCGGGGAGCGGGGGGCGGGGGGCGGCGAACCGCCGCGAACCGCGCCAATAGTCGCGTTTCGCTCCGTCGAAACGTGCTCCCAAGCCTTTTCACTGCCGAAAACCTCAAATCAAAAACTTGCTGCGATCAAGCCGACGACGTCCTCCATCTCCCATCTTGCCATCGTTTCGCCATCCCCGGTGGCGGATGGCGGGGATGTTTAACCACGAAATACTCTAAAAACATGGCCGTGGGCGGGACAGGGACCGGGGCGCGCAACCTCGTGCTCGCAGTGTCAGCGTTCGGCCAACCAAAGCATTGAACGGGGCGACGGGAATTCCGGGCGGGACGCCCCGTTGGGGCTTGGGGATGCTTACAACAATGCATTCCATGGGCTGACGCCCATGGCGACGTCTTATCGCCGCTCCGCGGCTGAATTGCAAAACGCGCGGCTGAGCGGGACAAACCCGGGTCGGCCGGCGGCTATTGCTCTCACGCCGTACGCCCACAGCCAGTCCCGGATTTCAGTCCGACTTTGACTCCAGTCGCTTCCGGAACTGCTCGGGAAAGTCCGCCCGATGGCGATCAATCAGCACTTCACCAATCACAATCACATCCATGTCGGTCCGCAGAAAACAGCGAATCGCTTCCTCCGGGGTCCGCACAATCGGCTCATTCTCATTTAATGAGGTGTTCAGCAGGACCGGCACGCCGGTCTTCTCATAAAACTTCGAAATCAGGCGATGATACAGCGGATTCGTAGTGCGCGAGACCGTCTGCAGACGACCACTTCCGTCGACATGGGTGACCGCCGGGATCATACCGTGCTTTTCCGGCCGAATCGGGAAGACTTTTTCCATGTATGGAGTGGGCTCGTTGATCTCAAACCATTCCCCCACATGCTCTTCCAGAATACTAGGCGCAAACGGTCGAAATTTTTCACGGAATTTGATCCGCAGATTGATGATGTCCCGCATGTCCGTTCGTCGCGGGTCAGCAATCAGCGAACGGTTTCCCAGCGCTCTGGCTCCAAACTCCATCGGTCCCTGAAACCAACCCGCCACTTTGCCGCTGATCAGCAGATCCGTGGTTCGATCCACAAGCTCCGCCTCCGTCAGCCGCTCATACGGCACACCAATGCGGTCAGCCGCTTCGATGGCTTCTGCTGTCGTGGACTGACATCCCCAGTAGGCATGATTCTGAACAAAGGTACGAGGCTTGCGCAGCAGATGATTCCAGACGTAAAATCCGGCGCCAAAGGAGGTGCCGTTGTCCGCAGCCCCGGCGGGAATATACACATTTTTGAATGGCGTCCGGGACGTAATTTTTCCGTTGGCCACCGAGTTCATGGCCACTCCGCCCGTCATGCAGATGTTCTCACATTTCGTCCGATCATGCAGACGGTTCAGCATGTGCATGATGATTTCTTCAGTTACCACCTGAAGGGATTTCGCGATGTTATCGTGCCGCGAAGTCATCTCCTCACGGCGATCCCGCACCGGTCCCAGTTCCTTCGGCAATCGGTCGGAAAAGAACGGCTGGATCACCGGAGCCCCGTCGTTCCACGACATTTTGATGCCGAATTTGTGGTGCGTGAAGTAATCCAGATTCAGTTCGAAGGTGTCTCCTTTGGGGCGAATCATCCTGCGAAAGAAATCGACAAATTCCGGCTCACCATACGGCGCCAACCCCATCACTTTGTACTCGTCCCCGTAGTACGGAAATCCAAGATACATGGTGATGGCGGTGTAAAGAAAACCAATTGAGTGCGGGTAGTAGACGCGACGAAGTTCCTGCCAATCATTGCCGCGTGCATGGGCCGTTAGAGTACTGGTGAAGTCTCCCATGCCATCCACGGACAGCACAGCCGATTCCTCATACGGTGAAATCAGAAAACCCGCTGCGACATGTGTCTGATGGTGCTCAATTCGATGAAACTGAGCGCGCAGTTCACTGCGCTGAACACCCACGGCGTTGGCAAACTGATCCTCCAGCGCCAGCGTTTTTCCCTGTCGCTTCAGCCGGTCCATGATCGCGCCGAACGATGGCCAGTGCGTCGCGACAAATCCCAGACGCCTGAGCACGTTCGCTCGCGGGTTGAAGGAAACCGCGACATGGTCGATATCAATCGCCTTCAGCCCTGCAGTTTCCAGACACCAGCGAATCGACTGGGACGGAAATCCCGCCCAGTGCTTGATCCGATTGAAACGCTCTTCTTCCACTGCGGCGATCAGCTGACCGTCGACAATCAACGCTGCCGAAGCGTCGCCATGGTAGGCGTTAATTCCGATAATGTTCATGGTCTGGTCTCTGTTGTCTCTCACATTGCCGCTGGACCGCCGCACTCCGCATCCACAACGGTTCAGGCCTGATCAAAAAACAGCTTCAGATAATCCTCGCGAAACCGATGCGACGCCACAAATCCCTGCGCCAGTCGCAAGGCCCCCCGTCGCAGACGCTGGCGTTCGTCACCCGACATGACGGCCAGTTGCGCAAGCACCTGACCAAAGGCCTCCGGAGCCGTCAGCGGCAAATCCCAACCCGCTTCCTGACGCACTAAATCCCGCCAAATCGTACAATCACTGATGACGACCGGCGTACCCACTGCCAGCGATTCAAAAATTGCATGCCCGAAGTTCTCTCCCTGGGTCGGCAGAATCATTGCATCCGACTCAATAAGACTTCGTCGCACCTCCGCTTCCGACTGCACCCCACAGAATTCCACCCGGACAACCGTCGGCAGTGATGCCACAATACGTTGGCATTCCTCCAGATACACAGCATCTTCGGCCGGCCCCAGCACCCGCAAAACCACTGGAACCGTCAGTTGCCGCAGGGCCTGCAGTGCAATATGCACATTCTTGATCGGGTGCACACGTCCGACACAGCATAGCCGCAACATGCCATCGGACTGTCGACCGTCCGGCACCTGTTCCAGTGGACACTGCGGCACCATCGGCAGGTGAGCCACCCGATTTCCGGGAAACCAATGCTCTACCTCCTGAATTTCGTCCGGAGAAGACGCATGAAACACCACACCACGCGTTAACCCCAACCGTCGCAACACACTCATGACCGGCTTTTTCTTCCAGCCCTTTCGATCCAGCGCGGTGGGCTTCAGCATGCCTCGCGGCGCCAGAATCACCTGAGTCCCGGCGGACTGACGAGCCAGTCTCCAGAGCGGCCAGAGCGTCCCTGCCGGCGAAAACATGCTGTTCAGGTAAACAGCCTGGGGCTGAAATGAGGCAAGAACCCGATCGAACTCGGTACGCCTGGACGCCCCAGTCCCGTAGAAGACCTCAATCCCCGGTTGCCACGGCACCCATTGATCCACTGAAATCCCCGGATAGGGCGCTGATTCACCCAAATCGCGATTCGATGTCAGCACTCGCACCTGTACGTCCGATGCCAGCAATTGCGACAGGTTGACCAGACTACGTATCGGTCCACCGGCCCGTACTCCGGGCGCAAACCAATCCGCGCAAATCAGTAGCCTCCGCTCATTCATGGCCAAACATACACGCCAAAAATGAAAAAACTCGACGAATTCGTCGAGTTTTCAGAGAAGTGACAGATCGTGGCCGGGTTCAGGCACATGGCCACATCCCACAGAAGCCAAACACAACAGAACAACGGCAAAGGATTTTACCACTTTGGCATAGAATTAACCAAACGGCGATTGCAGGTACCCGCCCGGTCAACAGCATACGAGCTGGGTGCGGACTGTTGTCGTTGGAGTTTTCGGTGTTCGGTGTTCGGTGATACTGTGTCGGTGCCTGAGGTGGTAGAGCCTCGGATGGCGAAACGGTGGTCAACCAGAGGATTGTCGCGTTTCGCTCCGCCGAAACGTGCGTCCAGCGTTCACAAGCACACCGGCGAGCGGTGAAAGTCAGCCCCCCGAGACGTCGGTGTTTGTTGATGTTTACTTCAAAGTTTTGGTCTCGGTGGGCTCACGCCGCACCGCTCGCCTTGGAAGATACCTCGCTGCCATCAAGCAAAAAACGACCCTTTTCTCCCATGTTAAGACCGTTTCGCCAATTTAGATAGAGCCTGAGGTGGCGAAACGAAGGTCGTTGGTTTCTGGCTTGATTCCGGGGTCACTCGACTGCTCGATTCGCCAGTAAAAATCCCGGACGCACGTTTCGTCGGAGCGAAACGCAACTCTTCCAGGGCTCAACACCGGTTCGTCGTACCCTGTTGCAACTGAGGGCAAAAAAGCAGGCAGGCTTGCCAGGGAGAGAATGGCTTTTATTGGCCCGTCGCGGGATTCCCTTTTCCCTTTGTGTCCCATCAATCTCGCTCGTAATCAACGGAGCGGTACCCGTGCTCATGTTTGAAACCGCCGACCACATTTTCGTCATCGAACATCGGGGCCACACATGCCGTTGCTTTGCAACTCCGACGTATCCGTTGGACAGGTTCCTCGGACTAGCGTCCGAGGCTTTCGCATCGCATTGCTTCGCAATTCAGTCGCAACGCGACGACAAGCGATAGCCCGGATGCCAATCCAAGCTCACCTGTTTGCGGGTACCCAGTTTTCGCTTCGTTACCACAGACAGTTTTCAGCGCGCCAAGTCAAACGCATTGTTCGGGAGACCAATCTCGTCACAGAAGTCCTGCAACTGAAAGAAGGCTTGCGCCGCTCCGCCACCCAGAGTTCTGCTCAACACCGCTTCGTCGTATTTTACCTCGCGGAAATCTCCGGAAGATAAACCCCATGCAATATGCACTTCACCGGGCGCTTACGCAAACGACGACATCACACCCCGGCCGTTAATTCCAGCTCAATCAGCCGATACAACTCTTCAAACTGCTCGGAAATTTTTCCCGCATCAAATCGCTGGCGATTTACGCGCCCCGCGCAAATCAACTGCCGCCGATAGTCCGCATCCGTGATGACCCGCTGAAAGCCCGCTCGAATTGATTCCACAGAATACGGATCCACCAGACAGGCACCAGCCCCGGCAACCTCCGGCATCGACGAACACTGACTGGTGATGCAGACTCGCTCCACACACTGAGCCTCCACGATGGGCATCCCGAATCCCTCATGCGTTGAGACGAAGGCAATGATATCAGCCTGCTGATATCGCTCCACCAGTTGCTCATCTGATAATCGACCGTGGCTGGTGTAAGGCACAGCACAACGCAGCAACAGCGATTGCAACTCTGCACTGATCGGACCGACAATGTCCAGATGCACCGGCAGTCCCTGCAACGACTGCACCAGCCGATCCACATTCTTGTTTTGCTTAGTCCCGACCTGTAGCACACGCACAATGTCCCGGGAGAACTCGCGAGGACTGGCAACAAACAAGGGTGAGACAGACACAGGAATTACATGAATTCGTTCCGCAGGAAAATCAATCTCCCGCAACAGCTGCTGCCGCGTCTCTTCAGAAATCACGGTGATTCTGGAAACACACCGCGCCGGCAGTGTGTACCAGAACAGTTTCAATACGGAGCGACGCCAGCCCTGAAGCCGATGCAACACCTGACAGTCCAGAACGGTGAGGATCGTTGACCGTCGGGGAAGCACGCAGGCCACGTAGTGAATGTCGCCGGTCACGTGCCAGATTCGCGCACGGCTGCGAAATACAGACCAGCAATTCCATAGCCGCCGCAGCAGTCCGCGACTCAACGCGGGAACAATCATCACCTCCGGACTGTTCGAACCCGGAAAACAGGCACGCACCCGCTGAAAGTAGCCCTCCACGCTGAATTGTGTGGTGAGCGGCCGGCGTTGAATGTGCAGCACCCGGGGCGTCATCAGGAAACTACCCTTTCCGCAGTCTGAGCCGACCAATAGTCTACAGGGCCAGCGAGGCTATCGCTGGGGTGGCGAAACGAGAGCAGGCCGGGCGTTTCAGGATTGGTTTCGGAAGGTCACTCGAGTGGCCAGTGGAATACCTGGAGGGACGTTTCGTCGGAGCGAAACGCGACGATCTTCACCCTGAACACCGTGTCGCTAAACGAGGCTATCGCGGCTGCGCGTTGGCGCCCAAAAGGCTGCAACAATCCTAGCACGCCCCGCACAGCGTCACAAATTCAAATTCAGCGAAGCGACAGGGCGTCGCCGCCCGATGTCGATCCCTGGGGAAGCTGGATCCGCATTCTTTTCACCGGTACGGGATCAGCAGTGGCGAGTGCGCCCTGCAGCAGGCCTGCTCCTGCTTTGGCAGGCTTCGATTTTCCGGTCATTGACTTCAACGGCAACACCAGCCGACGCACCCGGACTGGGAAGTTCAGGTCAATCAGATAGTACATCACCACCGCCACCAGTCCACCTTTCGTAATCTGGTTCAACACCACCACAAACTCCGTCTCCGCTTTGATGGACTGATAAAAAATCATCGGCAGCCAGAAGAAGAAGGCCGGTTTGCGTACCACCATCAGCAGAGCGAGATAAAAGAACCCGGAAAAGACGGCTCCGTACGCCACCATCACGATCGTGCCACCAAGTTCCCCGTAATTCGCATAGGCCTCGCCCAACGGACTAATCCCCATCGACGTGGAATCTGCGATCTGTAGTCCTGTGAAGCGTCGAAAATTGGCACGCCCGCCAGCCTCGGCCTTGTCAGGCAACAGCAAGCGGGGTACCAAAGCTGAAACAAAGGCATCCTTCAATGTTTCTCCATCACAAAACGGCTCTTCCAGCGGCACATTGTCCATCACCGCCGAAATGATCCAGCCCTGATTCAATCGTGTCACCGCCAGCGACAGAGCACTGCTCTCCCATGCCTTTCCGCCCGGTGTGACATACTCAGCCATCAGGGTGATAATGGATGGATCTTCACCCCGGCGTTTCTTTTCGCGATACTCCTGCTTCACGACCTGAATTGAGAACAACGCAAAGGCGGCGCTGATCAACACCGCCATCTTCACGGAAAACAACCATTTCCTCTGAGCAAACCAGTAGCAGAAAACGATCGCAAACCACAAAATCATGTCATGAAACATCCCGGAACTGAGTGATGTCAGCAACAACGGACTCAGCGAGGCACCGAACATCAGTAAACGCAACTCATGCCGGGAAAACAGCAGATACAATCCTCCAACGTATCGCAACTGAGACAACAAAAACATGAAGAATTGCAGGTTGCCGGAAAACTGGGGCGCGATGACAGCGGCCCCCAGCGAAATCACATTCAGGGCGATCCCGATGGTCACAAAGTTCTTGCGATCCAGATTCTGCAGCAGCTGCCGCTGCTTCACAGAGGCCCCGGCCAGCAGCATCACCACCACGTAAAAACAGGTCGCTGGCAACGTATACTGAAAATAAATGTCTTCAGACACATACATGTCGTATCGGCCGAATTCGTACGTCGAATTGTAGGCCAGCAGCGGCCCCATTAGCCACTGAAGCACCGCAATCAGCGCCGTCAACTGCAGAAGCGGAACCCCCTGGTCCAATCGCTTTTGAAACTCATACATCACAACCACCACCACGGTAGTGGCCAACAGCCCATTGGGAATCGTCTGGGTCATCCCCAGTAATCCGCAAAAGGCGATCAGTATGAGCCCGTACAGCGACGCACTCTGCTTTTCAAGAATCAGCTGCAGCAGTGCGCTGCGTGTGACGCGACGATGGGGGCTTGCCATAATCAATTCAGTTGCAAGAGTTACCAGTTGGGCAATGTGGCGCCCCGGATTGGAAGAGACCATTTCCGGATGCAAGTGCTGCCATCCTACACGTCAGAGCGACAAAGTGCAGAGTTCCCTTCACTGACAATTGCCAATTCCCGGCAAAAACGGCCGTTTTCGAATGCGAAACAGCGATTGGGTATTCAGCAAAACGTCTCCCGGGGATGACTACTGGCCCGGACACAGCGATTTCCAGGGATACGTCGATCCCGCAGGATGCCGCGATCGAACGGATTCTGCAGGCTCAACCGGAACCTTGCCTGGGGATGAAATTGGTACGGAGTGCAATCGCCGCAGTTGAGGCGTTCACGCAAGTTCACCGAATCGCGCGCCCGGGACTTATGTTTTCGGTCCCAATCCTCAGATGCCATCGAGAAAAAACGTCGGCAAACACGAGGAATCGCAGCGTGGAAGGGTGCGACTATGGGAATGAGGGCCTTCAAGGGCGCATTGCCGGAGGTCATCAGAAGGCGATTGTCAGATGAATCCCGCAGTCAGAACCGGGAGGTACGTTTCGACGGAGCGAAACGCGACGATCTGGCTGTTTACCTCAGTCACCCCCGGCGGTCACGCTTCGGGCCTGGAATCATGTGCTTCACGCGACCGCTCACGGCGTCGGGCTCACCATTATTTCGGTGTCCCCGCGACTTCCTCCAAACCTGTCGAAATCGCAGTCCAGTTCACGCGCAGCCAGTGCAGAGGCAAGCACACCAGAGCCCCCAAAAGTCCCCCTAACCAGCCCCCGACCAGCAGTTGCTGCAATGCCGGCCCCAACATCGGTCGAGGCACTTCGGTCACCACATCCACTGTTGTCTGAACCACGGCCTGATACGCGGCCGTGAGCTCGAGGGCACCGCGGTAACGCAGCATCAGCATCATCGCTTCGTCCAGGCTGGCCTGCAGTTGTACTTCCTCGGCAGAAAGCACATCAGTGCCCTGCCCGGCGCGCATCGCAAAGTACCGATTCGTGCGTCCCTGCAGTTGCTGCAGCCAGCGGGCGAACGGTAATACTGAAAGCGGCGTCCCTGGCCCGGAAATTGACGGCAGCTCCGTTTGCCTCCACGGTATTTCCTCCGGCATCGCCTCCTGCGGTTGTGCTGTCAAGACCAGTTTCTGAAGAGCCTGCTCCACTTTCGTACAGGCCAGCTGCCATTGCGCCAGCAATTCCCTTCGAAGCCGGGGACTTTCAAGCCCATTCGCGGAAACGCCCATCGCATCTCCGTATTCCGGAAGTTGAAGCAGCAGGCGATCCAGCACCTCGCGCCCCTCACCCGGCTTGCGATGCTGCACCTCAATTGTCAGAAACCACGGATCTGTCACTGTGCGGATATTGACCGGCATGGATTCTGTCACCGCCAGAGCGCGCAGCTGGTTCACGCGTGTTTTCTGAACGAGATCCCAGAATGTTCGGTTTCCGTAAGTGACACCGGCTGTCGCAAAACGCACGGTACCGGTGGTCTGCAGTGGCAGATAATCTTTCAGTTCTACCAAAGCCGCCAACGCCCCGAGGATGATGAATGTCAGAACACCCCAGCGATACCGAAAGAGCACCGTTGCCACCTGAAGCAACGAAGAACTTTCAACGCCGGGGTCATCCGTTTCCATACGCATCGTCGATTCCAACTGGTCCGGCATCCCGCCACCTTTCAAGCCCACCTGATCAATCCCTCTGGTTCACCGTGCGCCTATACCCCAGAATTTGAGGCAGGCCGTACACACAGCTCATCACCGTCAACTGCCCCTACGGCCCGGTGCACAGATGGCGGCTATCATGATTTCGCCACATCCGCACACGTCGTCACACTCACATTCACTGTCCATGAAGTCGCTGCCGAACACTGCGTTCAGCGCGCCAGTGAAGCAGATTCCTCCACACGGGCGACGACTTCACTCGATCCTTCAGCGAGTTCATCTCGTCGGTAAAAACATCCCGGTAAAGCCAGTAACGAGTTGCTGCAGAATTCCAACCACCGCCAATAACGGAACACGCTGCGTCGTAGCCCGCAGACTGTACTGACTCCACGACACGCTGATTAAAACGTCCCCCGGGGTATGCAAGGTAACGCACCGGCCGCTCCAGCACCCGCTCCAGATCCTGTTTCGCTCCAACGAGTTCCTCCCGTAATTGCGCATCTCCCAGTGTTGGCAGGTTGGGATGAGTCCTTGTGTGTGCCCCCACTTCAATTTTCAACGCATGCAACTGCCGTAATTGCGCCACGGACATGCGTCGCTCAGAAGGAACACCAGCCATGGTCCCGGAAACGACAAAAATGGTCGCAGGGATCTGTAGTTCTGTCAGTATCGGAACCGAGTACTGGAAATTATCCAGCCAGCCGTCGTCGAAGGTCACGCTCAGCCAGCGATTTCTGCGAGTTTCGCCCCGCTCCAGGCCCGCCACATACGTCTCAAGGTCGACATACATCCACCCGCATTGCCGTAGCCGCTGCAACTGTCGGCGAAAATCTTTCGGGGAGATACAGTACCGCCAGCCTTCCAACGGGACAACATCGGTCGGAACTTGTTCCGCCGGACACACGTGATGATACATCAGAATCATCTTTGTTTCCCCGCTTCCCGATGAACTCGCAGCACCGCCTCAACAGCCCGCGCATACGTGTAACGATCCCGATGTGCTCGCTCGTGCCCTCGCTGCATAACCGCTGTGCGAACTGCGTCATCCTGCAACCAGATCCGTACCTGTCTGACCAGATCCTCGCCGCCCGAAAACACGCCGACTTCCTGATTCGGTATGAATGACTCCACCAGCTCAGTACTGTGCTCATGCAGCATGAAGCCACCACTCGCCGGAATCTGCCACGTCCTCGCCGTCGTCAGGTCACCAGACCGTGTCCCTGTCCCCGCCTCGCTG
>CAIYBH010000391.1 GCA_903924405.1 uncultured Planctomycetaceae bacterium
ACTGTTTCAAGAATATCGATCCGTCCCGGCCTGTCGCGGACGAATCGGGCTCGGCACTGCGAAACGAGCTGCTGGATCGTGCTGTATTCGCGACCACCATCCCGGAACTTGGCCTGGGGACGCGAGCCTCCAATGTGCTGGACCGCGAAAATATCCTGACAGTCCACGACCTGCTGGCATTTCCGCTGCGTCGTCTGTCGCGGATGCGTGGCGTGGGCAACCAGACGCGACGCGAAATCACCGATACAGCTCGACACCTGCGGCAGCGGCTGGGAACACCGGCCAGCGCTGAACCGGAACCGGAAACCGAGACTCCGCCTGAGCAGCCTGAATCCACGGAGGCGCTGGGAGCACTCAGTGTGGACCAGCTGCTGGAGCGTCTGCGGCGCGTCAGTGGTCGGGAAGGGGACACGCTGGCAACGGCGTTGCGAGTCTACATGGATGTCGGGATCGATGGCAGCACGTGGCTCAGCCAATCCGACATTGCTCGGCATGTCAGCGTTACCCGGGCTCGAATCGGACAGATCATTGCGAAGTTTCAGCAGCGGTGGAAGCAGGATTCGGCAATCTCGCTGGTGCGTGATCTGCTGGCGGAAGCGGTAGCGGGTCATGGCGGAGTGCTGTCACTTCGAGAAGCGGCGGATGCCCTGCTGGTGGCCAGAGGCTGTGCTCACGACGAACCTGTGCGAACGGCGGTCGCCTGTGCCGTGATTCGTGCAGTGGTCGAGGCAGAACGCACGAGCGGTGAGCCGCGATTTCTGGTCTGGCGCATCGAGTCGCGACTGCTGCTTTCCAAACAGGGCGATTATGTGGACTACGCCCGGCGGCTGGGTGAGCAGGCGGACCTGCTGTCGGCCGAAGACCCGCTGGCGGCACCGCAGCGCGCGACCGAACAGCTGCGAGCGGTTCCAGCACCGGATGGGTTGAAGCTGAGTGATGCGCGGCTGCGACGTTTGGCGGCCGAATGTTCGGCGGGGGCTGTCCTGTCATGGCGACAGGAATTCTATCCGCGGGGCATGTCGGCTGCTCGAGCAATTCGCTTATCCCAGGGGGCCCTGATGGGGCCTCGCGAGCTGACGATTGAGCAGATTTGTGAGCGGGTGCAGAGCCGTTATCCGGAATGCGCGACGTTGCCGCCCGTTTCTGAACTGCAAACGCTGCTGCTGGCTGCCGGTTGTGAACTGAAATGGGATGCGACGAGGAATGGCGGGGCTGGCTGTTTCGTCAGCACTCAACGCGAACAGGTGTCGGTGACCAGTGGCAGCGAGTCTGTTGTCGGGGTGACGGCAGTGGCCGCGGTGACGGACGGCATGGCCGGTCTGACGCCGGAAGAGGCGGATCGGCGGCGGTTTGAAGAACGACTGCAGCGAGCTTTGAAGGACGGGGCATTTTTGGTGCTGCAGGTGGATCCGCGACGTTATGAACAGGCTGTGCAGCGTTTGAGTCAGCGGTATCCCCTGGAAATCGTGGACCTGGAAGGCTTGTTTCTGGACAGTCTGATGGCAGCGGCAGCGCAGGCTGGGGTGCAGTGGGAGCTGGTGTTGAAGACGGACACGGTGCCCCAGGGCCCTGACTGGGACAAGTTGCTGCTGC